>CAJYIL010000063.1 GCA_913774795.1 Pseudobdellovibrionaceae bacterium | reverse complement strand
TGACCGGTAAGTGAAGAGCGCAGCGAGCGAAAGCCGAGGCGGTTTGGCTGCGTCGCCGACTTCTTGATGCCCAAGATGTCGGACAACGAGGTATTGAGCTCGTCCCAAGTCTCCTGGCCCGCGAGATAAGCCATTCCGGTGAGCCGTTCAACGGTTCGCGGAGGTTTGCCGTTCACAACCCCGCGGATGAGGAGCGCGTTTTGGGCGGCAACTGTTTCATTCAACACCGCGATCAGGGCCTCTGTTGTCGCCTTCGATGCAGCGTCGGGGCGCAAGATTTCGCGCGTGATATTTTCGAATGCGGATTTCGATGTCTCTCCGAGGCGTGGGTTCCACGCCGCGTGCATGGCCATCAATTGATTGAACCAGTAGCCCCACTCAAGGCCGCTCACGAAAAGGAGCTGCCCTTGAATGCGTGAGCCCTTCAGTTTTCCGCGGCCCAAGAGGCCTTTGTCTTCTTCGGCTCCGATCATGCGAAGATCATTTAACCGGCGTTCTCCGTACGAAGGCAAAAACAGCGGAGTATCGATATCGTACGAAACCCAATACGTGGCTTCAGGGTACCAAATGACGGGACGTTGCCCGGCTTGGCTCGACAAGAACCGGTGCATCTCGTTCCAGTTTTGTTGTCCGTACGTTGGAGCGGGATCATCAAGCGAATACAACTCGACCGTGTGCGGGAGAACGGTCAGCTTTTTGTCGGCGTACATCGGCAAGAAGTTGAAGTTGAGAGGCTTACCGGTATCGGGGTC
Organism: Pseudobdellovibrionaceae bacterium; assembly: GCA_913774795.1. GTDB lineage: Bacteria > Bdellovibrionota > Bdellovibrionia > Bdellovibrionales > JAMPXM01 > CAJYOV01. The sequence continues at coordinate 7,699 of CAJYIL010000063.1, read as the reverse complement.
GGTGTAATTTTCTGAAGGTTGACCTGTCGAGCAGTGGATTTTAACGGCTGCGAAACGGTTGTGAACGTTCTCGACCGCGTCGGTGAGGATGTTCATCCAGAAAAGCATTTTCTTGTCGCTGGGTGAGGTGAACTCCGAAGTTCCCATCTCGGCCGTCAAAAAATCGAAGTCCGCGGACATCAGGTATTTCGTGCGCGAGCGGATTTCGGCTGAGTCGGCCTGATCGGTCGAAGGATTTCTTAAAAGGCGCCACATGTTTTGCTGCTCGAAAACGACTCCGACATCGATACCGGTGAGGAGCCCCCACGCGTGCGACATTCGGACGAGCGTCTTGAGGCGACTGAGTCGCTCGGCTGAGTCGTTGAACGTTTGATGCGTTTTATCTGCGAGGAGAACCCACTCCACCTGGTTCTGACGGTGAGCGATCATCCATTCGCCGAAGAGATCCCACTCTTTGAGAGCGGCGTTGAAACCCGTTACGTCTTCAGGACCTCCAGGACCCCAGCCGTTTAACACATGCGCAAGCTCGATGGGGTGCATCGTGTGCAGGTGGAGCCCGCGCGCGGGCCAGCGCGGTTTTTCGACCACGTTGACGTTCGAGGGTATCAAGAGGCTCGCGGGTATTTGCGGATCAAGCGCGTGGTTGAAATGAAAGCCGATTTGCTGAAGCACTTCGTAGGCCGCAAAAGAAACACCGCGATTCGATTTGATTGACGTGCGCTCGTCTTTCGCGCCGTTGCCATCAGCGCCGATGATTGTGACACCATCTTCGGTTTTCGAACGAACGATAAAACCCTCAGAGCCTTGCTCCGAAAGTTCTCTCTCGCTGATGAGTGAGCGGGTGATCGGAGTTTCGCCGATGGCGATGACGAGTGAAGGGTGATTGAGCGGCGTTTCAGAAACGGTGACGCCGGGAACAGATCTCAGAAGTTCGGCGACACGCGCTTTTACGCGAGGGGCGACATCGGGGCCCTGGGCCAAGTAAACCGAATGGGTTGACGCGTGCGCAGAGATTGAAACGAGCAGGGCGAACCCCGAAATCAGGCCTAATTTCATGGGCGTAGTTTCGGTGATTTCTCAAAAAAATGCGCGGGGAAACCCGCGCCCAAGGCGAAAAAGTGAGGGTGGGGCGTTTTTCGTCGCCCCCAAATAGCTTTAGTTCGAGCTCGTGCCGCGACGCAGTTTCACTTCGTCAAAACGCCATGCAATGGCGCCTGCGATAGATCCGAAAGCATCGTGAAGATTGAACGCGGCTTCAGCCATGAAGCTCAGCTGGGGAGTGCTCAAGAGACGGAGTTCGGAACCGACCGTGAGCTGAATCGGAACCAAAGTTTTTCCGTCGCGAAATGCGAACGTGATCGGAATGGAAGCGTAAGGCGAGATGTCGCCAATCTCCGTTTCAAGTTTCTTTGAGACCAAGGGGTTAAATCGAAGATCGAGTTCGCTTGTAGCTTTGGTGCGAGCGTAGACGACGCCGACTTCGCCACCGATGGCCGGTTGGTTCGGTGTATCTGGGAACGGGATGTATTTGTAGAGCCCGCCGACTTCGAAATCAACACCGTCACCGACGCCGATCAATCCACGCGCGCTCGACGCATTGTCGATTCCGACGTCGAGAAGTGCATCGACGTTAACGCCGTCATACCGCGAGACTAAAATCTGTGGAGCGAGTGCGGCCTGGAATGAACCTGGTTCGACGAGATCACCGGTTTGCAAAACCGTATTATAGGCGTTTGCGAGTGGCGAAATGAGAAGCAAAAGAGCAGCGAGAAAAGTAGAGCGAACCAACATGAAATCCTCCGTCTCTTTTGATAGCACGCTGACTTGCGAGTTCAAGCGACTGAGGCTTCGTTGACAAGGTGTTCTAAAGCTGCGAGCAATTGATGCGTGCAACCGTTGAGTCTGGCGATCATTTGTCTGAATGAAGAAACGAACATCGAGCGATGCATTCGCTCTGTGCCTTTTGCGAGCGACATCGTTGTCCTCGATTCTCATTCGACTGACCGTACGCGAGAGGTCGCCGAAGCCTGTGGTGCGCGTGTGTTCAATGAGGACTGGCGTGGCTTTCGCGCCCAAAAGCAGCGAGCGACCGATCTCTGTGTGAACGATTGGGTGCTCTCGCTCGACGCCGACGAGGCGCTCAGTGCTGAAGCGGCCCATGAGCTTCGCGCTCTCTTAGCTTCGCCGACCTTGGATGCATTTGACGGCTATGAGATGCCGCGACTCTCCTGGAATTTAGGTCGTTGGATTCGTCATGGCGGTTGGTATCCGGATTTTCAACTGAGGCTTTTCAATCGACGAAAGGCATCGTGGGCCGGCGGGGAGCATGTGCACGAACGCGTGAGTGCGACCGTCACCGAACGCCTGCGAAGCTCGATCTTGCATTGGCCTTTTGAAAATCTGGCCGAGCAAATCGCAACGAATAATCGGTATTCGACACTCGGAACCGAGGAGCTTCTCAAGCGAGGAGCGCGGTTCTCTCTTCTGAAACTGATCTGGAAGCCGATCTCAAAATTCCTTGAAACTTACTTCATCAAACGCGGTTTCATGGATGGAATGGCCGGCTTCATCATCGCCGTCGGCGCAGCCTATTCGGTCTTCTTAAAGTTCGCCAAGCTTTGGGAATCCGAAAAACTTGTGAAGGATCGTTCACGAGTTTGAGTTGCGTTGCTCAAAGTGAACGCATTTTCTTGTCCTCTGTTGATTCGTCTATCGTCTCACGTTCTAGTTGCTGATCATTTTCTCCTTGAAGGGATTCGCAACTATGCAATCAAAACTCTTGCTCTGTGCATTGGCGCTCGTCGTCTCGACGACAGCATTCGCTCAACCTCGTCCGAAGAGAGGTGCTCCGCCTCCGCCGCCACCTCCGCCGCCTCGGGAGGCGCCGGCGCCGCTTCCTCCGGGAAACCCACCTCCGGCCGATCTGTCGGCAGTTGGTGCACCGGCTTCAAACGAACCTTTGCTCCAGAAAGAAACAGAGCTCCGTCGTGGTTTCCACTTCGAAGGTTTCGCTGAACCACAAGTGACGATCGTGAACAAAGACTGGTTTCCGACTCGCGGTTTCACTTTGAACGATGGTGCCCTTTATATTTCGAAAGATTTCACTCGTGGTTTGTCGGCGATGATCGACTTGCCATTTGGCTCGACGGTCGCTGCATCAGGCACATCGGTCGGATTCGCCGGATCACGCGCGCAAGCTTACGTGAACTGGGTCACCGGCGGCCTTCAAGTGAAGTTCGGTCAATACGACACGATCTACGGCTATGAGCGCAACGACTCGCGCGACCGTTTCTTTGCTGATGCCGGCATCGTCAAGAGCAGCCTCGTTCCATTGACAAGCGTCGGTGCTTTGGTCGGTTACTCGTTCGGTGGCGTCACGATTCGTGGTCAGCTCGCGAACCAGCACGACACAAACACGATGGCAAACGCCAATCCGGAGTTGGGTCTTCAAGTTCGTTACGATGGTCCGTTCTTCGTTGCGGGCGGTTTGACGTTCAGCGATCAAAAGAACACGTCGGGTTCGAACATGCTCGTTGATCTCATGGCTGGTTTGAAAGCGGAGCGCTTCATGGGCGCCGTTTATTTCGACGACGTAAAGACAGCCGGTATCGACAAACACTCGACTGGTTTCGGTGTTCAAGGTGCTTTCGACGTCACGCCTGATCTCGGCGTCGGTGGTCGTATCGAGTACGCATCTGATTTCAATGATCTCTCAACCGGCACAGCCGCTGCCGTGAAGAACGAGTTCATGGTTTCGGCGGGGCCTTCTTTCCGTTGGTTGCCAGATCTCACTCTCCGTGGCGACGTCGATGTCGCGTCGATCTCCCCGGTCGTCGGCGATAACGTCACGGTCTTCGGTCTTCAAGGGTCAGTCGTCGCAAGTTTCTAAGCGTCGACATCGTCGTCTGAAAAGCGCTCGGGGCAAAACCTCGAGCGCTTTACGTCTGTAGCTCGGGTGGCGGAGTGGGCCGATTCTTAAATCGCGAAATGGTCGCTAAAAGTTGGTCGCGGCTGACAGGTTTTGAGAGATAATCGGTGAAGCCCGACATGGTCGCTCTTTCGCGCTCCTCGTTCATCGCATGCGCAGTGAGGGCGACGATCGGTGTCTTGTAGCCGCCTTCGCGTAAAATTTTGGTCGCTTGGTGACCGTCCATCTTCGGCATTTGTACGTCCATCAGAACAACATCGTAATCATTTAGTCTGGCCAAGTTGACGCCTTCGAAGCCATCTCTTGCGACATCAACGCTCGCACCCGAAGATTTGAGGACAAGAGAAAACAAGGCCTGGTTGTCGGCGGAGTCGTCGACCAAAAGCACTCTCACGCCACTCAGATCACGCTTGGTTGGCTGTACGACAATCGCATGCGGGACGACGTGTTGATCCTTGGGGATCTCAACCTCCACGCTCGCCTTGAACACACTGCCGACACCAGGCGCGGTGCGCTCAAGAGTGAAAGATCCCCCCAACGCTTCGCTCAGTCGTTTCGTGAGGACAAGTCCGAGACCTGTGCCGCCGAATTTGCGAGTTGTCGAAACGTCAGCTTGAGCAAAGGGCTGAAAGAGTTTCTTCGCGGCTTCTGGGTCGATCCCGATTCCTGTATCGCTCACCGTAAAAGTCAGTGTGTCGCCTTGGAGGCCGACGGCGAGCTGCACCAGTCCTTTTCGCGTAAACTTGATCGCGTTACCAACGACGTTATTGAGAATCTGTCGAATTCGCGTCGGATCAGAGATGACTCGCTCTGGAAGAGGCGTCGCTTTCCTGATGAGAAATTCGATTCCTTTGTCGCGCGCCCGAAACGACATGATCGAATTGAAGTCGTCGAGCAAATCGGTCAATGAGAAATCTATTTTCTCGAGCGACATGCGGCCGGCTTCGACTTTGGAGAGATCCAAGATGTCGTCGATGACCGTCAGTAGATGTTTGGCGTTTCGATCGATGACACTGAGGTGTCGGTGAACGTCCTCTTTCGAAAGGTCTTGGCTCTTGAGGAGCTCGGCAAATCCCATGATTGAACCTAGCGGCGAGCGGATTTCATGCGACATATTCGCAAGAAACGCGCTCTTTGCACTATTGGCGCGTTCTGCTTCCTCCTTCGCCTCGCGAAGTCGGCGTTCGTCTTCTTTTTGTTCGGTAATGTCGGTTTGAATGCCGCTCATACGAACGGGATTTCCCGCAGGATCGTAGGTGACACTGCCGCGCGCATGAGACCAACGTATCGAGCCGTCGGCGCGGCGAATCTTGAAGTCGATGATCATCGGTTCGCCGGTTTTGATCGAATGATTGATCGCATCGGCGATGCGCTTCTGGTCTTCATCCGAGACGAGCTCTCGAATCGCGTTCGAGAGATCTCCGTCGATGGTTTTGACGCCGTAAATTTTGGCGGTTTGCGCGGAGCCGAAGATTCGTTGAGTCGAAATGTCGAGCGACCAGGTCCCGGCCTGTGCATTCGCGAGTGCGAGGGAGAGCTGCGATTCGGTTTCTTTTAGTCGAAGAGAGTTTTCTTCAAATTTGGTCGAACGATCGGCATCGACTTCGACGTATTCATCGGTCGCCTTTTGAATTGCGGAGTCGAGGAAGTCGTTTATGAAGTCGGTTTCGCGGTCGTCGAGACGGATCTCGGCCCGCAGCACGCGAAAGATCACCTGCCTGAACAGGCGATATTCGTAGATCATTTCGGGCAGAGAGTAGCTCTCAAGATTGGCGCGGTCTTCGCCGTGCTCGCGCGCGGCCTCGCTCTGTTTTTGGCCTGGATGCAGGAGTGCTGAGACGAGCGCGTCTATCAATTTCGGCATCGAGTCGCGGCGAACCGCGCGAGACACTTCGCGCGCTGATTGAAGGTGTGCGTGGCAGGCGGCTTCCCACGCTTGCATGATGGTCTCTTTATTTTTCTGGATCAGCTCGGCCACTCTCATCGCGATCAGTTTAGGCGGGTGAAGAGCGAGACGGATGGTGTGTGATCAATTCTTATCGGATTTGCGAAGAAGTGTCTCAGGCTTAATGTCGAACGGGCTAGTTTGGGATTTTCGGGCGAGCGGCTGGCTCGAGATCAAGGCTTTTTTGAGGCCTGAGACCACGCCTCGCCAACGCGAGCGTCGGAGACGTGGAGATGCAGGATCAGCCAGCCTTGCGGTCTCTTCGTCCAGACCTTGGTGAAGCGGACGGGGCCGCTTGCGCGAACGCCGGCGCGTGTCCAATCGACCTCAGTCAGGCCCGTGACGACCACGGTCGACTCGTTTCTCAACACGGTCGCTTGCCGGAGTTTGACGGAGTGAAAGATCGAACCTTTTTGAAGGACGTCGATGTAAGTGCGTCGATCGAATTCATAGCCATGAAATCCGACGGCGATAAATCGTTCGTCGAGCAAACGAATGACTTCGTCGTGTCGACCGTTAACGCAGGCCTCGGCGATGCGGTGTTCGAATGCGATGAAAGGGTCAATGGGGACTTCGCGTGTTTCAAGCATGACTGTGCGATGATCGTATCGAGGGTTTCTTAATGGGTAAAGACATATAAAGGTTTGGGCGTGAAGGGAGGCGCGAGCCGTTCATCAACAGCTGAGGAAAAGACGTTTCGATTTAGCGGCGTGAACCAAACTTTCTCGTTTTAGTCGAGGGAATTTAGGCCGAGCTTCTCAGAATGGATCATGAGAATTAGTTTATTTTAGCGCCGTTAATTCCGATATCAACATATGCGCCTTTTTTGTTTATTTATTCTTCAGCTTGTCGTGTCGCTCTCCACGACGGCAGAGGCTCAAGTGGGCCAAGCTGGCATCACGTACATGGGCCGCATCCTGCGTCCCGACGGAACGCCGTTGTCTGGCAAATCGGTCCAGTTTAAATTGCAGCTGCGAGCCCCCGATACCGGCCGATGCCTCTTGTACGAAGAAATTAAATTGCTCGACATGTCTACTTCGAACGGCAGCTTTTCACTGACGATCAACGATGGGACCGGATCTCGCACATCGACATTGATCGGAGTCGATGGGGCTGCGCCGACCGTCGTAAATCTAGATCGTTTGCTGGCGAATCGAGGCACTTTCACATTCAACCCGAGCGACTGCTCAACCGGCTCGACTTACTCGCCGAACGCCAGTGATGGACGCACACTGGTTGTTTACTTCAGGGACGAGACGATGTCGGTTGCGGAGCCGGTCCCAGCCGTCACGATCAACTACGTTCCGTACTCGTTTCAATCCAAACAAATTGCGGGCTTTGACATTCAAAACCTCATGCGCGTCCAAGAAGCCGACGGCACGCTTACCTCGATCTCACCTCTCTCGAAAGCGAACTTCGACGCGCTTCAACTCTTAGTGGCGGGTACCTCGTCTCTCTATGAGCGACCAGGACGTCTTGCGGGCTCGATCATTTCGGGAACACCGTCGGCGGGCCAAGTTCTCAGTTACGACGGCAGCCAATGGACGGCCGTAGATCCGGTCGCGGGCGTTCAAGCTTTCGCAAAAAGCCCGCTGCCCGCGTGCGGAGCCAACCAATTTCTGAAAGACAACGGATCGGGCGGCTTTGTCTGCGCGACAGCGGCAACATCGGGCGGCACAGTAACTTCGGTCGCCGCCGGCACCGGATTGACCACGGGTGGTTCGGCGATCACGACATCGGGCTCGATTTCACTAGCGCCGATCGGTTCGGGCGGTACTGGTTTCAAGGTTTCTTACGACACCTACGGCCGTGTCACGAGTGCGGTC
>CAJYIL010000062.1 GCA_913774795.1 Pseudobdellovibrionaceae bacterium | reverse complement strand
AATTCGAGTGCAGCATCTTGTTTGTGATCAACGCGCCCTTCGGGAGACCGGTCGAGCCTGACGTGTAGAGAATCATGCACGCGTCGTCGAACTCGCCCGCAAAATCGAGCTGAGCGCGAACGCCTGTCGATCGAAATGAAGACAGCGAGGTTTGAGAAAACTCCCGCAGCGACTCCATCTCCCAAATTGATCCTGCCTCGGTGACGAGGTTGCGAAACGCCTGCTGTAAAACAACAACGCGTGGATCAGAATCCTTTATCAAATGCGTGACTTCACGCGCCGCCAGTCGAGAGTTGATTGGGACAAGGATCGCGCCCAAGCGTTGAATGGCGAAGAAGAGCGCGACGTATTCAAGCTCGTTCAAGGATAAAACCGCGACGCGGTCGCCCCGCTCGATCGCGTACTTTGATCGGAGATGCGACGCGATCGAGCAGCTCAGGTGATAAAGTTCTTCGTAAGTGTAATGCTCAGGGGATTCGGCGTCTTGAAATGCAATCGCGGAAGGCGAGTACTGGGCCCACTGCTTGAGCCAGTCCATCAACATATGAGCCCGCCGTCGACAGAGAGAGTTGCTCCGTTGATGTAAGACGCTTCTTCACTCGCTAAAAATAAGCAGGCCGCTGCGATGTCGCGCGGTTCTCCGAGTCGGGCCGCCGGCACTTTCGATGACATCTGGCTTAAGACATCGGCGGGCATCGTCTCTACCATCGGAGTGCGAATGAATCCTGGCGCGATCGCGTTCGCAGTGAAGCCTTTGCGTCCGAGCTCACGAGCCCAGGTTTTCGTCATGCCGATGACGCCGGCTTTTGCCGCAACATAATTTGTCTGGCCGAAGTTTCCGTAGAGAGCGACGACTGAGGCGAGGCTGATAATGCGGTTGGAAGTCGAAATCGGTGAAAATCTCGGCAACAGGCCTTGCGTGACAGAGTAAACGCCGCGAAGGTTCGTCGCGATCACCGCATCGAAATCTTCATCGGTCATTTTCGCGAATGATTTATCACGCGTAATGCCCGCGTTATTCACGAGGATGTCGAGAGTTTCAGAAAAAGTGTCGGCGGCTCTTTTCACGTCGGTCGAGTTTGAGACGTCGACCCGTGTGAACTGGACCTGCTCGCCGAAAGGAGCGAGATCTTGGTGGGC
>CAJYIL010000061.1 GCA_913774795.1 Pseudobdellovibrionaceae bacterium | reverse complement strand
TGCCGTCGCTTTTGGAGCCGCTTTTTTCGCAGCTTTTTTAGGTGCGGCTTTTTTCGCCGTCGCTTTTTTAGCGGCTTTCTTTGGAGCAGCTTTTTTAGCTGATTTTGCGGTCGCTTTCTTCGCTGCTTTTTTCGCAGTTTTCTTGGCAGCTTTTTTCTTAGCCATGATTCGTGATCCCCCGTGGTGGTGTAAGCAAGGACCAATCTAAACTGAAGAGTGCGCAGGAGACAAACGCAAAAAAGAAGATCGGATGTCTGTCCAGACACCCGATGTTCCTCTAGCGAAAGTTGTTAATGAACGATCACAAAACGTCGTCGATGATGCGCGCGATGTCGTCCGGCAACGCGAGCGAAATATAGAATCCGCCCTTGTCATCGGCTTTCGCCGGAATCGCTGAGAAGAAGCCCCACGTCCGAGTGCGCGCGGCGTTCTTAATCGGAAGAGTTAACGAACCGATGATTGGAATCGACGGAATCGCGGTCGGCGAGTTCATGTAGATGCCAATCACGCTTGGTCCCAAGTAGATCGTCGGGTTGATTTGACCCAGTTTGCTTAAAGAAACAGCAAACGACGGCAGCTCGCCATCGGCGACACCTGGGAGTGGATCGCCGTTCGGGAGGCGAGACGGAGCCGCCGACTGGATCCCTTTCACGACGGCCGAGAGCGGCAATCTCAAGACGAGAGCCGATCCTCCACCCGAAAGTGATTCGACCACGATGGTCGCGCCTGGGACTTGCGGAATCTGCTGGGGCACAGTTTTAAAGGCCGAGGCCGGAAGCGGGGATGGCAGGCGAACGACCAACTCCAACTTCTCTTTATCGATCTCGATGACTTGGGTGTCTGGGTAAGTCGAGAACGTTCCGTCGACCGCAAGCGCTTTAAAGGCCGGCGACTCCGCTCCCATCGAGCCATTGCCGCCTCCGACTGAGCTCGATGTTTTCGAACCAGAGAGGTTCGCGGCGGTAAAACCTTGTCCGCAACCGGTGAGTCCCGTGGCCATCGCAATCAACGCGAACGCGGTGAGTTTCGATGCTTTCATGTGTCCCCCGCAGCCTTCAACTTCGACGCGCGTTTGAATGCGCGACCTACGTACCACATCGGTCTGCCTCACACTCATCG
>CAJYIL010000060.1 GCA_913774795.1 Pseudobdellovibrionaceae bacterium | reverse complement strand
AGTTGCGCCGGCGTAGACTCCGAGTTCCTTGAACCACTTTGCGACTGGCTTCACCACGGTATCTTCAACGTCGAAGATGGTATCGACTTGCAACGCGAGCGTTCCGGCTTTGGTCTCAACCAAGACCAACTGTTCTCGCGCTTGTTCAGCTTCAAGCTTCAGGGATTCGGTGAGCGCGATTAACGGAACGAGCTCACCGTCCTCGACGATGTAGGCATTATCTTTGACAAATTGGAGTCGAGTGTCGTCCACCCGCAGAACCCGACGCACATTCGACTGAGGAATCGCGAGGACTTGGGAGCCAGCCTCGACAAGTAGCGAGCTCACAATCAAAGCCGACTTCGGTACGGGAATCGAAAGGGTGAATGTGCTTCCGCGACCTTCTTCGCTTTGCACCAATATTTTTCCGCCGACGGCTTCTACCGAGCGTTTCACCATATCGGTGCCAACTCCCCGACCCGAGACGTCTGTAACGGTCGAGGCCGTCGAGAATCCAGGCGCGAAGATGAGCTCAAAAATTTGCTCTGGCTTCATCGTCGCGAGCTCTTCTGAGGAAACTAATCCGACCTCCAAAGCTTTTTTCTTCACGCGAGCGAGGTTAATGCCCCGGCCGTTATCGACGATGCGAATCGAATAGAAGTCGTTCGCCTGCTCGGCGATTAAGAGCACTTGCCCTGTTGGATCTTTGCCTGCGGCGATTCGCTCATCGGGAGTCTCGAGTCCGTGATCGGCGGAGTTACGGATGATGTGGATCAAGCACTTGTTCAGAACATCGGAAACGGCGTGATCGATCCGAAGGTCTTCACCTTCAATCTCGAAAACGATCTGTTTCTTCAATTGAGCGGCCAAGTCTCGAACGGTCCGCGAGAGCGGTTTGACGATGTGACGGAAGGAGACCTTTCTTAAGTCAGCGATCTGATCCTGCATGTGTACGTTGGTTTTGTGCATCTCGTTGAGGAGTTCAGTCAGAGCCGCCACGTTGGTATCAGCGCCATACTTGAGCTCGACGAGCCTGATCGACTTATTGACCATGTTCCGCAGAACTGTCAGCTCGCCACTTCTCTCCATGAACGAGTCGAGAAGTTCGGTACTGACCTTAATCTCATCTTGTTTCGTTTCGGTTCGCGACGACGAAGTTTGCGCGACGGCAGGCGTATTTGAAACCGCGACGTCAAAAATAGCCACCAATGGAGCCAGGTCTTTACCCGGCGCGAACACTTCGAGATCTCGAAGAAGCTCTCGAGTGATATCGATGGCAGCAAGAATAACGCCCGCCGAAGCCGCGTCGACCGCGGCGTCGTCTTTTCTAAATCGAGTAATGAAGTCTTCAAACTTGTGAGTAAAACGCGTGGTCGTATTTGGGGAGAAGTAACCACTCGTGCCCTTGATCGTATGGGCGCATGCAAATAGCCGATGGATCGCTTCGAGATTTAAAGTGCCACGGTCGAATCCCAGCGTCAGGTCTTCCATCTCATCCAGGAGAGCGCGGCTTTCTTCGATGAAGCCGGCGCGCAGCTCTTCGTCTTCTCTCAGAGACTTGACCCGCGAATCACTTTCTTTTGCGACAACATCTCGAAGCGTCTGAATTCGAAACGGCTTAGTTAGAAATTGGGAGATCTTAAGGTCGAGAGCTTGAAGCGCGATCTCCGTGGTGACGAAGCCTGAAAGAATCACGAACGGTATCTCAATAAGATCCGGCAGCATCTTCTTCCGGAGATCGAATCCGTTGGCGCCCGGCATATTGAAGTCGGAGATTATTAACGCCAATCGCGACGCGTTTCTCTCTATGAGCACGAACGCTTCGTCGACATTGCGCGCCTGCAGGATCTCGAATTCAGTCGCCGCGAGAGCGTCTTGGATCACGTCGAGGGCTTCCTGGTCGTCGTCGACGATCAGGATCTTCAATGTTCGGGAAATGTTGAGCTTCACCGCTTGTTCCACGCGACCTAATAAATCGGCGAAACCATAAACTAAATGAGTCTTGTCGCGATAACTTCAACGGTCTTTTATCAATCTCGACCTTCAAACAAAACCAAGACTAGCCGAACTTCTATATGCATGAGCTTTACTGCCGAAGAAACGGATGAATTTAAGACAGAGGCCAATGAGCTCCTCGATCAATCCGAG
>CAJYIL010000059.1 GCA_913774795.1 Pseudobdellovibrionaceae bacterium | reverse complement strand
CGGTTGGCGCCGACGTTCGCGATCGCTCTTGCGGGCGTTGCGGTCACGGCCGCTGCCTTTGGAGCTTTTGAACAGTTTTTCGAGCGCGGATATTTGATGTCGAGCCTCGAACAATCGGGCTGGATTTACGCGCTCGTCGTCGCGCTCTACCTCGTCCCTCAGTTCTCGCACTTCATCTACGACTCGTGGCTCTGGAAGCGCACCCACTGGGAAAGTCGGCTCGTCTACGGGCTCACCGCCAAACGGGCTGATCTCGTTTCGATCGAGCCCCCGGTCGCATCACCGAAGGCGACCGAGCGCGCGTCATAAAGACATCGAACGAAGTTTCTTTTCATCTTTCTTGTACCAAGCAATCGCCTCTTCGACGATCCGGAGAGCCTCGGTGCGGCCGAACATTCCGTTCACTTCAACTTTCTTCTTCTCGAGCGTTTTGTAAGTCTCGAAGAAGTTCGTGATCTCGTTCAAGATGTGCGGCGCCAGTTCGCTGATATCTTTGAAGTGCATATACGAGGGATCATCGGCGTGAACCGCGATGATCTTATCGTCGGTATCGCCTTGATCTACCATTCGCATCACACCGATCGGAATGGCACGCATGATCGAGAGCGGCGGTACCTCGGCCTGACCTAATACCAAAACGTCGAGCGGATCCCCGTCACCGCAAAATGTTCTTGGGATGAATCCGTAGTTCCACGGGTAATGAACCGATCCGTAAAGCACTCGGTCGACTTTTAATAAACCTGTCGCTTTATCGAGCTCAAATTTCGTTTTTGAACCTGCGGGAATTTCAATCAACGCAGGGAAAAGCGTTGGGCCATCGATGGCGATATCGTGCCAGGCATTCATAGTCTTACTTCCTCGCTAATTCTTCTCGGAAGGCGTTTTGATAAACGTCTTGAATCGTCTGCGGAACGACACTGCCATCACGAGCTTCGATTTGGAGCCGTGGTTTTCCATCGGCCGAAGATGTAACCATCATGGTGTACGCATTCTGATTTTGAACCGTTCCCGCGGTTGCGCCTCGAACGGCCTTCTCCAAGCTTTCGCCTTGAACGGCGATCTCATCGGCGGCCCGGACTCCAGTTGAAACCGCCGAGATGCGAACGTTTGAAGAAGATGAACTCGTCGCGATCGCGCGGTGGAGAGAACTCAAAGCGTCTTGGTCGAAGGCTTTGTTCGTCGGAATGACGATGATGTCATCACCGCTTGCACGAACCTCGGCGGCGATACTTCGCTCACGAAGCGAAGCCTGTACCGAATCCATGATCGCTTTTTTGTTCGCTTCGAAAGTGCGAGTGGCCGAGCGCTCAGCCGCCCGAGCTTTTGGCATAGCCCCCGCGACGGTTTTTTCGCCGGCAAGTGCCGCCGCGAGATCGCGAAGGTTCAGTGCACCCATGCCCGAGATGTCGATCGTCAGTCCGTTGTATTTCGATCCTGCAAACGTCACCGATTGCCGCTCTTCAACCAAAAGTAATCCTGTCGACCACTCATCCACCGACTTCAGGTAGTTCATGATACTGACGGCGGTTTGATTCGTGAGAGTTGCGCCCGTGCTCTCTTTGACTTTCTTAACGAACTGCTCGGGCGATGATGACTTACGGAAAGCTTCGAAAACCTCTAAACGAGGCACGCGTTTACCATTCACGGTTTCCATGAGTTTCGCACGCTCGAGAATGGGAGCGGCACCTGAGCGAACCGTTTCAGCTTGCGTGAGTCGACGACCCAATTGATCCATCACGCGCGTCGAGCGGAAATCGACAACGGACTCTCCCGTCCGTGCCGCGTACCGACAGGCAAGATTGGCTTCGTCGGGAGTGAAACCTGTTCCGCACGAAAACCATTTCTCGGCGGGCAAGAGATCAGATCCCTTCGGGACAACTTCAAACTCGCCAAGTTCGGCGATGAAGTTGTCTTCGGCCTTCTTCATGGACGCACGCAAATCCTCCATGAAGCCTGGAGGGATTTTGCCGTCGGTAAACTCGAATCCGAAACGCCCCGACTTGAAGTCGTCATATTCGAGTTTGTTGGCTTTGATGGTCGGATACTTTGCGCGGAGCTCATCGAACATCAACTTGATCCGCGCGTTGGTGACGGCGGTGACGAGGTTTTTATCTTTCAAGTGGTCGTTCATGTACTTCATCTTGGAATTCTGGATATCCAAGAAGATCGTGTCGCCCTTCGCTTCGGCCCGAAACGCGAGTTCTTGAAACGCCCGCCTTTGCTCGACCGTTGTGTTTTGTCGGCCAATCAAACGCTCCATGTATTCGTCACGACGGGTATCGGCGATCGTTCGGGTGGCTTTCTTAGGAGCCGGTGCGGGAGCCGGCTTTGACGGGCTCACAAATTCATTCGCGGCCGCGACAACGACCGGAGTGCGAGCGGCCGCGCGAACCTTTTCGATGGCCGCTTTCGCCTTGAGCGGACGAGCCCCGATTTCGGCACGTGCGCGATCGACGACTTGAGCTCGGCGCGCGACCACCGGTGCGGGCTCGTCGATGAGGCGGCCGAGACCGGCGCGCCCACCTGCCATCAGCATGCGGCCCATGGCGACGCGAGAGAATGTTCCGCCAATCCCTTCGCACATCATCTTAAAGCGACCTTCAGTGTTAAAACACGCCCAGCCTCGCTCGATGTTCTTTTTGTTTTCTTGGATCTTCGGTTCGCGCGCGATGCCGACGATTTCTTTTCCGAAATTCCAGATCGCTTCAAATGGCGCGATGAAGAGGTTGTGCAAAAAGAGCGGAACAAACGCTTTCCCGCATTCGTAAGCTCCGGCTCGCTGACAAGCCTTTGCGCCGTCTAAAACTTCACCCGCGTACTTTTGAACTCCACCCGTACATCCAGGAATGGCGGAGTAAGCTATGTTGAAGATCTGCGCTTCCTCGCACATTCGCTCCGGAGTGCACGATCTCAAAAGCTTGCCGTAGTCTGTCCGGCTGTCAGCTTCTCCGCACTTGTAAGCTTTGAATTCAGCGCGGCAACCGGCGGCTGCAAGTTCGTAGACTTGGTAGAGCGAGTTGCATTCGCGGATACGATTACAGGGAAGCGAGCGATCTTGAGTATGATCGTGCTGCGCAAACGCCGGCGCACTGATCGAAAAGATCAATGCAACCAGACCAAAGATCAGGGAGTGCGAGAAAAGACGTGCCACGTATCTCAAAGTTTACGTGGCGGAAAGAGGTCGTAAAAGTCTAGAAGGCTGTAGCGGCTGGTGCCTGAGGGGCCGAAGGCTCAGCTTCGACAGGTGCCACCTCGACGCCCGCGAGAAGGTCTGGGTCGAAATGAATCGGTGCAACCGCCGAGAGCGGCGTGGACGCTGCGGCGACATCAGCAGCCGACGGCGCAATCGATGCCCGTTTTACGTTGCGGCGGTTCGACAAAATCGGCTTCTCGGTTTGCGCCAGATACTCGTCCACCGACATGCCGAGACCTTTACTGATCAGATATTTGTAGAGCTTCTTGCCGTCGAGTTCTTTACGCATATCGCGGTTGGCAGTGTAGAACGCACCGTCGTCATCGTACCAGCGATGGTGGTCAAGGAAGACCGAGATGAAGAAAAAGTTTCGGTTGAAGCCTTCAAACGCGATCACGGTTTTGGCCCCCGCATCGACCCAGTCGACTGCGAGCGATTGTCCGAAGCACGCTTGCATGAAAACAAGATTCAACTTTTTAAGCTGACCTTTGAGTTCACCGATTTCTTTGAACGAGAGAAAGTAGCCCGTCTCGCCCGTCGTCAGGTGATTCGGAATACCGTGCGACATGATGATCAAGTCGTACTTAAGCGATTGCTTTTCCATGTACTTGATCGCGGCCATGATGTTTGCATACTTGGCTTGCTCAAAAGGCAAATAGGCCACTTTGTAATATTCATCTCTGAACAGCGGAACAAACTGCCACCAAGTCACATCGTTCAATGAAGGCGCCGGATCTTTCTTGTAAGCCGCTTCAAGCATCGGTTCGAACTGCTTGTTCGTGAAATTGTCAGCTGTGATGAAGATCAAATTCTTCGAGGTTGGCAGCATCTTGCGAGGCTGAACGCCGGGCGCTGGTGCCGGGGCCGACTTGTGATCGCGGTCCATCGTGTACACGGTGAACAGAGACGTCTCCTCGACCGAGACAAACGATTTCTTCTTCGGCGGCTCAGGCAGGAGACAACCGCTTAAGAGCAAACAAAGCGATGCTGCAGTTAGAAAACGAATCATACGAGAACCCCCGAAGCCGCTGGCTTTTTGAAATACATGTAGGTCCAGACCGCGCCGATCAAAAACAGAACCACCGCGATCGTTTGCGAAGTCGAGAGGTGAAACATGACGTCTGTTCCGCGATACGCGTCTCCGCGGTAGAACTCCGTGATAAATCGACCGATCGACGAAAGAACCAGGAAAAGTGGCATTCCTAAACCGCGAAAGCCTTTACGCCAAACGGTGATCAGGATGCCGAAAACAAGAAACCCAACGAACGCATCGTAGAGCTGAACCGGATGGACCGGCAGGCCGATGTAAGGCATCTCGGAGCCAGGTCCGTAAACGACGGCCCAAGGAACGGCCGTTAGGCGCCCCCAACAGCATCCGTTGGCAAAGCAGCCGACACGCAAAAACCCGTAACCGAATGCCGAGATGAGCGCCGCGTAATCAAGAACCTTGAGCCAGGTCGAACGAGGAAAAAACAAAACGGTGCCGAGAATCGCGAAAGCGAGGCCGGCGATCAAGCTCCCGTAGAATGTCATGCCGTCAAAGTGCATGAGATCTTCGAGCGTGAATGACATGTGGTCACGTTCGAACAAGAGATGGAAGAGGCGCGCTCCGAAAAAAGCGACGATCGCGGTCAATGCTGACAGTGCAAAAGCGCGAAGCATAAGGCGCTCGCGACGGAAGATGAGCGTGAAGCCCAAAACTCCGGCCACCGCTAAGATCTCCATCATCAGCGTGTTCGTATGGATTAAAAATTCGCGACCGAAGAGCGTGAGTGCGAAGTGGTGAAACACGATCTGCCCCGATAAATAAAAAAACCGGCGCCGAATCATGAGCGCCGGTTTCCATTTTTCGACCGGGCGATCGAACCTTGATCACCCGTCTATCGTTGTCGAAAGATCTTAAGCCGTAAGGCCTAAATTTACTGGAGATTACCGCGGAGAGTGTTTTGGAGCTCAGACGCAACTTTCGTTGCTTGAGCGTCGTTCAAACCCGTCTGGCGCTGAAGCTCGACAACGTATTTCGACTCTACGCTACGCGCGCCGATAAATTCAACGACTGCGTCTTTGTTTGTAACATCCACTCCGACGAGCGCGAAGTAATCCGCTGCGCGTTCGTTCGCTGCTGGCACAGCGCCGATTTCTTTAACGGCTTCTTGGAAAGTCTTCGCCGATGCGAACTCAGATGATTTTGCAAGAGTTGCAAGAGTGCGGTCAGCCGCCGATACGTTGCCCTGAAGAACTTCGGGAGCGCAAGCAACGCCGACAGCGACGTCCGAGCGACCGTGACGGTGGTGGCCCCAACGATCGCCACGGTGCCAACGACCGCGACCGTAGCCTGGTCCGTAGTACTGAGCTTGAGCAACCGTGCTCGCCAACAAAATAGCCGAAACTGCAAGAGTAGCGATCTTCATCCTGTGTGTCCTTCCCCTGAAAAAAGCGGGTTGAGTTGATGACCAAAAGTCTTGGCCCGAACGGCCTTGACCCGCAACTTCACAATGGATTGCGCGCTCGGGCATGTACGTAACAACAAGAAAACCGATGCTAATTTTCTCTGGGGTACTTTCCCTACCAAGGTCCCCTAGGTCGAAGCGCCTCATTCACGTAAAATGAAGGACATGGCCGCACTCGGTTCGCACCGCATTTTAGATTATTGGGGTTGCCCCTTCGAATCGCTCGATGACCTCAATGGGATTCGTGCGATGTTCGAAGAAGGCTTGCGACTTTCGAACGCGACCGTGATCGATGTCGTTCTTCACCAGTTTTCGCCGCAAGGGGTGACCGGAATCGCCTCAATTGCCGAATCCCATGTTTCTATTCATACATGGCCGGAGCTTGGCTACGCCGCCGTCGATGTGTTTACTTGTGGATCAACAATGCAAGTCGATCTTCTTCTTGCGCACTTCGAGGCCGTCTTGAAGCCGACTGAGAAGATCGAAACGCGAATCGATCGCGGAGAGCGCCTTCGGCTCGCTAAAACTCCCTAGAGTATCACGTGGCTTTAAGCCCCATTTGATTCAGGCCCAGTCATGCTGAACGCTGTACAGCGTAACGAGCGTTTGCTATCTCTCGAAGTCATTGTTTTTGGGGAGATAGTACATGACCGAATCGAAGTCGTCAGCGGCTCGAATTTACGCGCTCTTTACCCTTATTCTCGTCATCGTCGTTTTCAACTCGTGGTTCCTCTATCACAACTTCGAAAATGTTCGAGAAAACCAATTCTGGTTGAGCCACACGAGCGAGGTCATCTCGGAGCTCGATAAGACACTTCTTGGGGTGCGCGAAGCCGAAGGTGCACAGCGCGCCTTCCTCCTGACCGGCAACACCGACTACGTCAAAGTTTTTCAGATCGGCCGCCTCGATGCCGAAACACACGAATCAAAATTGTGTTCGATGACGTCGGATAACCCGATTCAAGTTGCGAACTGCACGATTTTGAAAAACTTGGTTGGAGAACGCATCACGCATTTGACGAACCTCATCAATCAGGTTCAGCGCGGGAGCCAAAGCAAAGAGGTCATCCAGTCGACGTTAGCAACAGGTAAAACCCTGATGGACGCTCTCATCGCGCATATCGATCGAATGAAAAGTGAAGAGAGCAAACTCCTGAGCCAGCGCACCGAAGAAACTCGGCAAGCGCGTTCTCTCTTTTTCATGACTCTCGTTTTGACGACGGCC
>CAJYIL010000058.1 GCA_913774795.1 Pseudobdellovibrionaceae bacterium | reverse complement strand
CTTTCCGGGATTTTCGGGCGGAGTGACAGGCCCCGCACTCATGGATGAAATGCGCAAACAAGCCGAGCGTTTCGGCACGCGCATGATTCGCAAGCTCGTTACGAAAACAGACTTGAGCCAGAGACCGTTCAAAGTTTGGGTCGGAAACGATCTTTACCTCGCGAACACGGTCATCATCTCAACGGGTGCGACAGCGAAGTATCTCGGTCTTCCGTCAGAAAAAGCGTATTACAACAAAGGCGTCAGCGCCTGCGCGACGTGCGACGGAGCCTTCTTCAAGAACATGGAAGTCGCCGTTGTCGGCGGCGGCGATACTGCGATGGAAGAAGCGAACTTCCTCACGCGATTCGCAAGCAAGGTCTACATCATTCACCGCCGCGACACCTTCCGTGCCTCGAAGGTGATGGCACAGAGAGCTTTGAACAATCCGAAGATCACTCCGATTTGGGATACAGAAGTGACTGAAGTCATCGGCGATCAATTTGTGACGGGCCTCAAACTCAAGAATTTGAAAACGGGCCAAGCGAGCGATCTCAAAGTTCAGGGCATGTTCCTCGCCATCGGTCACAAGCCGAATACCGAAGTCTTCGGTGGGCAGTTAAAGCTCGATGAAACGGGTTACATCATCACCCAACCGCACTCGAGCTACACGTCGATCGACGGCGTGTTCGCAGCGGGCGACGTTCAAGATCACGTTTATCGTCAAGCGATCACGGCGGCGGGTTCGGGCTGTATGGCCGCGATCGACGCTGAACGTTGGCTGGAAAACATCGGCCAATAAACAGGGGCAGCAAGAACATGAAAAAGATCAACACCACGGATTTGGTGAAGAAGATCGAAAAGCTCACGAAAGAGCGGATGACTCAAGAGAGCGTCGTCGACTTCAAAGCGTTCAGAGAGATGAAAAAGAAAGAGTCGCCCAAGACTCTTCTCGTGATCGAAGACGACGAGACGATGCGCAATGCTCTGAAGCGCATCTTCGAGCAAGAAGGCATGACGGTGAAAACCGCGGCCGACGGCACCCAACTCTCGAGCGTTCTCGACGATAGCCCGATCGATCTCATCATCATGGACATCGGCCTTCCTTGGATCAACGGCATCGAACTCGCGAAGCTCTTAAAAGAGCACGACGAGCTCAAGCAGATTCCGCTGATTTTCGTGAGCGGAAAAACGAGCGATTTCGACGTTAAGCGCGGATTCGAAGCGGGTGCCGACGACTACATCAAAAAACCGTTCGACATCGAAAAAATCAAAAAGACGGTTCACACACTTCTTCAGCTGAATAAGTAATGCTCAAGCGGGCCGCTCTCGTTCTCCTGGCCAGCGTTCTCACCGCGCTCGGTGTTCGTGCGATTCACGACGCGTTTCAACGTCCGGCGTGGCCTGTTTACGATGCGCTTCAACGCGCGACCGCGCTTGAGCGGTCAGACGACGTCGTGCTCGTCTACATCACGCAGACGGCTCTTGATCAGGCCGATAAAGATTTAGGGTACAAGTTTCCTTGGCCGCGCGAAATTTGGGGCCAGCTGCTCGATGTCGCGAAGAAGCTCGACGCGAAGTCGGTGACCTTCGATATCTCGTTTGCGACGAACTCCATGTACGGAGTCGCGGATGACGAAAGTTTTAACGCCGCCATTAAAAGAAGCGCGATCCCGATTGTGATGCCGGGACCCGACGGCGCGCGCATGACTCAAGGTCCGAACGCGACCATCGCAAAAGGTGCAGCGATCGATCTTGGTGTGACGACAATCCCGCAAGAGTCAGATGGCATCTACCGACGTATGCCCGCGAAGATCGCCGGCCGATCTCCGCTCGCGTTTGCGCGATCTCCGGAAGCACAAGACACTTGGCTGAAGTTTTACAAGCCTCAAGGGCTCCCGTGGGTCGACGTCTATTCGGTCTTCAATCTTTATGCTGGCGTAAAATCCGATGCTCTCGAGAAGGCCGCGAAGACACTTCGAGGCAAACACTGGATTATCGGTGCGGCCGCTCCAGGGCTTCTCGACTTAAAACCGATTCCCACCAATCCTCATGCGCCAGGTCCTGAGCTTCATGCAACCGCCCTCGCCAATCTCTTCTCGCATCAAAGCATTCAAATTCTCGGAGCAAATTCCGACGGTCTAGCGGCCTTTCTCGGAGCGCTTCTCACGTTTTCATTTTTGATTTTCAGCGCGACGCCGATTCCGGCCCTGGTCGGC
>CAJYIL010000057.1 GCA_913774795.1 Pseudobdellovibrionaceae bacterium | reverse complement strand
AATTGTACTTGAACGAAGGCGAAGACCCGAAAGTCGTGGGGCTTCTGAAAACCGCGCTCGAAAAATACGCGAAGCAGATGAAAAAACCGATCAACGTGATCAGCACAAAAAAAGAATTTGCGGCTTATAAATATGGCCCGACGTCTCGCACGGGCGAGCTCGTGATTGATCCGGAGTTACCTTGGGCCGTGGGCTTGAAGGCAACGCCGCCTTCGACAAAGGGTGCAAATCACGGTTGGAATCCCAAGAACTCTCAGATGCACGGGGTTTTCTTTGCCGAAGGTCCGGCGTTCCGCAAGAAAGCAATCCTGTCCACCGTCGAGAACACAAACATTGCACCGCTGGTCTTGCAGGTCCTCGGCGTTCCGGCGCCAAAGAGTCTCGATGGCCAGTTATCGACGATGAAGAGCGTCCTCAGCTCGCAGTGATTAGATTCGGTCACAATCGAGCGCAAGCCTTCGCGAGAATTCGGGCTATCGATAGGATTGACTCCGACTCGAACCTAGGAGGCCCAATCTGGAACGCCCATACCCTGAAGCCGATGCACGTATGCTGAAAGATGAATCGATCGATACGGCCTCGAACCTATTGATCGATCAAGACGTTTTGAACGACGAGCCGCTTGCCAGTGGTGTCGATTCCGCGCCGGTTGCAACCGGTCCCGACCTCGCGGCTCTTGCCAATACTCGACTTGCAGCATTGAAGGCACGTGGTCTCGACCTCGCGCGCGAGACTGAATCGCGCGTTCGTCAAAATCCGTTCCTCGCGATCGCCGCAGCCGGAGTGGCGTCGCTTGCACTGGGGCTGTTGGTAGGTCGTCTTTTCCCGGCGTCCGCGAGAACCGCTTATCCGAGCGAAGAGTATCCTTCAGGATACGACGAGTAAAAAAAGCGAAAGGGCCCGTGAGGGCCCTTTCTTGTATCGTCTTAGTGACATCCTGCACTCGCTTTTAGTTTTCACATCAAGCCATGCGGGTTCATCACCAAGTTCTGATCGCGGATTTATATCGCGTTCAGTGACGAACTTGTTTTGTCGTTTCAGTCTCGAACTGTTTGTCCGAGCCGACCACCACACCTTCAGAGTCGAACGAGACACCATCAATGTCGTAATTCGCTTCTTGATCTGGGATCGTCTTCAAGTCTTTTGCGATCGGGAGTTGCGCTTTCACGTGTGGTGCGAACTCGATGCGCTGATAGCCAAGAAGGTTCATCAATTCGTTACGGTAGAACCACGCAAGGCCAGCTACGGCCGCAACTCCGGCGGCCGCAATCATGCTGCCCTGGGGAGCATACGTGGTCGTCTGTTTTCTCTTTGCCATGACTCTAAACTCCTTAGTGTTTGTCGCCGTTGTAGTCGTCGACGGTCGATTCTCCGCGATCCTCAGGATCTTCGTCGCCCACGCCCGAGGGATCTTCGTCTGACGTCAGCTTGTTGTTGGGATCGATCGGAATACGGCCGCCGTTTGCCGTCGTGCCAGCTTCGAGAATTTGACCGAACTCTTGATCCGGTGGTTCCTCGGAGTTGTCCATGAGATCCATGTCGACATCCATCTCATCTTGTTGCATCGACTCTTCAGGCATTGCCGCGTGCATGCCCTTGTCGTTGCGACGATCGTGATCGGGGAGAGACGGATTTTGGAGAACCGGCTGGCCCATATTCAAGCGATCATTTTCAGTTGTCGGCATTTGCAGTCTCCTTCATTCATCGCCTCACATAAGGCGTGGACAAACCATAAAACAAAGGCGGCTGGTGAAACCTGCCGCCTTTGTCATCTAATCGTGTCGTTCTGGAAACTTAGTGTTTCGATTTCGTCGCCGTCGACTTGTTGGCATTTGTCGACGATGCAGATTGCGACTCAACGGATTCGCCGAAAATGGCGTTACGAGCTTGCGTGAAGATCGACTGGTCGACTGTCAGTTCGTTACGAACGTCTTTCACGCTGTAGATCCCCGAAACGAGATCTTCGGCGAGACGCTTCGTCTGACGATCTTCAACGTGACCGCGAAGGGTAACGACCGAATCTTTCACGTCGATTTCAATTTCGCTCGCATCGATGTGCGCGTTGCGCTCAAGGGCCTCAGAGACGTCTTCTTTGATTCGGTCGTCGCTACGGCGGTAGTTCTTAGGACCTTTGCCGTAGTGCATGCCTTCCTGCGTGCGAGAGCTCGGTGATTGAGATTGCGACTGGGAGTAAGAGCTTGTTCCGAGACCTGATCCGTAGCTCGACGACGAACCGTAGTAGCCCGCACCGAAGTTCGACGAGTTCACGCCGGATTGATTGCCGGCGAAGTTCGAGTTCGATTGCGAACCGTATCCGCTCGAACCGAACGAGCCTCCGCGCATCGAATCTGACGTCGAAGAACCGAAATTGCTCATGCCGCTTCCGTATGAACGAGACGAGGACAGATCTCCGCCCTGGCCGTACATGTTGTCTTGACCGTTCCAGCGGCCAGACCCCATCGACGAATCCCACGATGAGCCTTGCGCGCGGTACGAAGTCGAAGGTTGATTCGATGTCCAGCTGTTATCGCGGTCTTGTGATCCGCGGTAATCTTGAGAGCCACCCCGATAATCTTGCGACGAACGGTAATCGTTCGACCAGCCGTAAGACGACGAATTGCGATCTGGGCTAAATGTGTAAGGCGCCGAATCGTTCGTGTAATTGCGTTGGCCTTGTTGTTGGTTATTGCGGCTTCCGTAATGGCCGTAAGCCATGTCGCGATCCGTGCGATCTTCGCCAGCACGGTATTGGTTTGTATCAGTCGGATAGTCGTCAGTGCGGTAAGCGTTTCGACCCTGCTGTGAGCCGTAGTCACTTCCTTGATACGAGCGATCGTCGCCGCGTCTCATGATGCGGTCGTCAGATTGCGAGTGACGGGTATTCTGATTCCAAGAATCCGATTGTCCGTTCTGTGAGTTCTGTGATTGGTGATTGCGTGCCATTGTGTTGTCCTCCATGGATCATTGGCGAGTGTTCATGGAGGATACGAGCCGACCCTCGAAAAGACGTGGTCAGTGTGTGACGCGATTTTTTAGTTACCTAATAGAAAGAGCGCATACGCTCAGATGGGACGAGCCGCCTCGGCCGGAGACTCGTTCATGAGATCCAGGTGGTTGATGGCGCGTCGCACTTCATTTGCGTCTAGCGACGAAGAGCGCACGAGCTCCGAGGTAAACAAATTTCGTTCGCGTCGCGAGCGGGCAAGAAAGCGTTCAGAAATCATAATGACGAGCAAGAAAACAAAGCCGAGCCACGAGAGCAAAGACAAGATCAAGCCGGTGTAACCGATCGTGCGCTGAGAACGTTTAGATTCGTCATCGGCGGACGTGGGCGTGAGCGGAACGATCGAGTCACGACTGTCGCTCCAAAAGAGCCCAAGTTTAGCGAGATTTGTCTGAACATTTTTAGCGCCGTCGGAATGCCGACGGCGATCACGTAAGAAGACGTAAAGCAGTGTGAGAGCGAGACAAGCGACGAAGCCAACGGCGTAGGCGGCAGCGAGTTCTGGCATAGAGCACCCCCGCCCTTGATCTTACTTCGCAACGCCTTGCATGTGGAACTCACCCACCACGTTTGTCACTGAACTTTCATAGTGACAGTAGTAATCGTAAGGCGAAGCTGAGAACGAAACTCCCGCGCACTTCAATTTCAGTGCGCCCGCGATCGGGCCCAACGTTAGCATCTGCGATGCACGGAGTTCCCCGGTCGCAGAATTGAAAACTGCGTCCGTGAATTTCGCGCCAACACGTGAGCCGTCGATGATGAATTTCACGACCGCTTCTTGATCGCCACCTGTTGGGTTTGATTTTAGGGTGATCGTCAGTGTGAGCGTGCGGTTTTGTTTAGTGCCTTTGTCGTTGGTGAAAACGCCGCCGCCCGAATGAACAAGTTCGCTTTTATTGAATACGACCGGAGTCGGCAGTGGTGTCGCGATGGGAGTCGCCGTCGGGACCGGAGTCGCGGGCGGAGCCGGAACGGGAGTCGGAATCGGTGTCGGGGCGGGTGGAGCGGGCGTTGGGGCCGGTCCCGGCTGAGGCGCCGGAGTCGGTACTTGATTCGGCTTTGCCTTCGTCGGAGCGGGAGCACGGACCGGCGCATACGGAGGTGCGACCACGGCTCGCTTTTGCGAAAGCGGGCCCGAAGCGACCGGCGAATTTTGTTTCGATTGCGAAAGCGCGCATTGAAGCACGTCTTTATCGTTCGAGTTCACTTCGCTCATCTGACAGCGAAGAGTCGTAATTCCGAGCGATGTGATGATCGTACCATCGGCCGAAAGTGTCGAGGTCTCGCGGTCCCAGATCACGTTTGTGAGAGTCTCTTTAGCTCCACGGTTGTCGACCAGTGATCCGCCGAGAACCACTTTGTCAGTGAGGGTTGAAGCCAGCGCATCGGCGAGAGACGTCGACGCCGTCAGCACGAGCGATACCGGGCGTTTACCTTTGCTCTCTTTGTAAGTCAGGACACCATCGAAAGAGCCTGTTGGAGCGCCGACCGAAAGGGCTGCGTAAGACGAAGCGCCCGCATTGAGCGTGAACGAGTTGGTTTGTGAACCGTTGGTCACTTGGCCGACCCACGAAGAACCGTTCCATGTGCCTTCGACGATCACGTTACCGAGGGTCGAGTTAAACGAGCGCCCAGTTGAGTCGAGTGGCAGAACATCGGTCGCCCCGTTCGGTGAGAGCGTCAGCTGCGCGTTGGAGTCGTAGACGTCGAGAGTGAGAATGGCCTCGATCTCACCGGCTGCATTGGTGATCGGGCCTTGAAAGCTCCCGGTCGGTTGGGAGCCCGATGTCTGGATCGTGCCGGGAGGAACTGCTGGCGCAGACGGAGCGCCTGAGTCTTTACCTGCACAGGCAACAAGAGCGACGGCCGTCGATGCGAATAACGCGAAGGAGAGAAGTTTTGATTTCATAGCGCAGAGTTCTAGTCCCGCGCGAGAAATCCCGCAATGGGGTCGCCGATAAGCCTGTGAAAAGTGCACGAGAAGACGGGTGCTCTCAGCAACCTAGGTGAGATTTACTTACGGCTTATTTTCACACTTGAAGGACGCACGGCTGGAGACTACGAATGCTTGCGTTCAAAGCTTTGAAAAAGAAGAAGGATTTTTTCTATGTTGGCCACTCGCCGTCTGCTCTCTCTCGTTGTGATCGCGACCGTCGTCGCCGGGCACGCCCCCCGCGCCTCAGCTGACACGGTCAAGGTCACGCCCGAAACTCTTCGCCAAGCCCTCTACAGTGGCGATACGTCGGTTCTCTCTGGTTTGAACAATCTCTACAAAGCGAAGGAAGAAGTCACACGCAACCGCGCTAACCTCCTTCCGGGTCTTGCCGTCAGCGGCGTGATTGGCGGTAAGCCGTCGTTCGCGCTCTCGGCCATTTCGGTTCTCTTGCCGTTCTTGCTTCCAAGTAACTGGCACGCGCTTGATGCTTCGAAGCACCAGCTCACGGCTAACGGTTATGCCTACCACCTCGTTCTCCTGAACGATTACGCATCGATTCTTTCAATCTACGCGCAGATCCAAGGCGACATGGCGATTCGCGATGTCTACATCGCTCAGCGCGATGCTCTTCGCCAGATCGCCGCAGCGGTGGCTGATGAAGTCGCCGTGGGTACAGCTCTTCAATCTGACCTCGATCAAGCGACGGCTCAAGTTCAATTGGCTCAGGCGCAAGTGAACCAAGTCGAAGAGTTGATCGTTCGCGAGAAAGCGTCGCTTCGTAAAGTCATGGGTTACCCCCTCTCGACGAAACTCGAAATCTCGCCTTACCACTTCAAAGAGACCGACGCCGAAGACATGTCGGCGCAGTCGATCTTCAACCGCGTAAAAGAATCCGCGCCCGAGCAAAAGCAGATCGATTCTTTGATCGAGGCTGCACGTTCCGCGAAGTATACGACCCAGTGGAGCTTCTTGTCGGGCACGTCGCTCAGCATCTCGACAAATTTCGGTCAGTCATCGTTCGGCAACTTGTCGGCGGGGGCAGGCGTGAATTTGGGTTTCGGGCTGTTACCGGCGGTTCACCTTTCAAGCCTCGATGTAGCGGCGATGCAAATTCGCAAGCGCGAGATCTCACTTGAGCAACAGAACGTGATCGAGACGGCCCTTGGTTCGGTCGAAGCCGCGAAGAGTGCCGTCTTGAACGCGGGCTATGCGAAGGCGAACTATCAAAAAGCGCTCGATGCCGAGCTCGAGAAGTTACGTCTGGGTCAGACGACATTAATCAACGTTTTCCAGGTCGCGAACTTCGCGGTTCAAGCCGGCGTCGTTTATGCGAACTCGCTCGTTGATCTCGACAACCAGCGAATCGCTTTAAACCGGATCACGATCGACAACCAGTTCTCGAAAATTCCTTCGTGTAACCTCGAAGGCGTTAAAACGGGCGGCGGCGGCATCTTCGGCTTCTTCAAGTCGATCTTCGGCGGGAAGAAGAAACGCTATGTTTCGGTTGACGAAATATGCAGGCCATCGGCGAAAGCGGCAGAGATCGCCCGCGGAAGCAGAAAGTAAGCTTTGAATTCTCAGATCTTCAAAGGCCTCCTCGCGGGGGCTTTTTTCATTTCGATCTTCGCTCAGGCCGCACCGAAAAGGGGTCAGCCGGCGGCATCTGAACATCTCGCATATCACTACGTGACGCTCTTTAAGAAAAGCGCCAGCGATCTGACTCAAGCGGATAAAGACGCGCTCATGCGCGTGTTACAGACGATCAAAGATCGGTCACAAAAAATCGAGCAAGTTCACGTCGCCGCCTGGTCAGATAAAGAACTCTCGAATCGCGAGCTCGCGACCAAACGAGCAAATGCGCTTCAAGATTATTTCGAGGGTCCGCTCGCCCAAAGTTTTGTTGAGACCTACAACATGGCCGAGCGCTCGAATTGGTTCTCGCGTGCAATGGGCGCTAGCGAAAAAGACATCAAAAAAATCTTCGCGCAGAAAGGCGCTCCCCAGAACGTAACGCCAAAAGATTTTGCCATTGTGAAATCGAAAGGCGGGCCCGGCACAGCCGTTGTTCTGATTGAGCTCGAACCAGAAACGTCGATGCCGTCGGATCAATAAAACGGCAGCGATGTTTTCAAGAAGTCGATCTCATCGCGTTGACTGGCGCGACCCAAGACATCGTTTCGATGGGGAAATCTGCCAAATCTTTCGATGATGTCTCGGTGGACAAGTGCGAAAGAAAGAGCTTGGGTCACGTAAGCCTTCTCCTCAGGCAACGCTTCGTTAATTAGGTTCTCAAAAAGTCGCACGCTTCTTCTTTGGGCGTCGACATCCTCTGAGTGTTCGAAGGGCAAATACAGAAAGGCGCGCTCGACGGCTGAAAGCTGTTGATCAAGTCCATGCTCGATCGCGATCTCGGCGATTCGGCGCGCGTGAGGATCAGCCTCATACGACCGCGCATCCCCACGAAAGAGATTTCTCGGAAATTGGTCGAGGAGAATGACGAGCGCCAGTGCGCCCCGCGCGGTCTTCGCCCAGTCGTCGAAGGCGCCCGTTGAAGCGTCGGCGACCATGCCGGCAAACTGCGTCCTAATCTCCTCATCGAATCGCTCGTCTCGCTTAAACCATTTGTCTTGCTGATCGAGAACTCGAAGAGGGTTATCGCCAAACCAGAAGTCGAGAACCTGATTTTGTTTTTGGTGGGTCATTGTTTCTCCAGTTGATCTGCCGGCAGTTTAGCGGAGAGAGAGGGGCTCGTAAGTTTAGAAAACGTCACTGTTCGGTGGCGTGAAAATTATGAGTCTTTGCTTCGCAGTCGGTAGACTGGCTGCGATGTTCGAGACTCGCGTGAAGCTTGAAGATGAAAATGGACCGATTGAGCGCGAGCTGCTCTTGAGAGGCATTCAACTCAAATATGGATACGATTTTTCGCACTACGCGCAAAACTCGATGCGTAGGCGCATCGACGCCGTCATCCAAGAAATGAATCTGAAAAATCCGGTCGAGCTTCTCAATCTGATTCTTCAAAGCCGACGTGTGTTCGATGAGGTACTTCCGAAGTTGACGATCGGGGTCAGCGAGATGTTTCGCGACCCACCGTTTTTCCGGGCGATCCGTGAGCATGTGATCCCGATGCTTCGAACGTTCCCCCGCGTGACTGTTTGGTGCGCGGGCTGCTCGACGGGTGAAGAGGTCTTTTCGCTTGCGGTCGTTTTGCGGGAGGAGGGTCTGCTCGATCGGTCGACAATCTTTGCAACCGATATCAATCCCCGCGCGCTGCGAGCGGCGCGCGAGGGAATTTACTCGGCTAGCCAGATGAAAGAGAATACCCGTAATTATCTCGCGGCAGGCGGACGCTCGGTTTTTAACGATTATTTTACGGCCGATTACGGGCTCGTGAAGATGGACCCGAGCTTGATCAAAAACGTGGTTTTCTCAGATCACAACTTAGCGACTGATAGCGTTTTTACTGAATGCCAGCTGATTTTGTGCCGCAATGTCTTGATCTACTTTGATCCGGAGTTGCAAGACCGCGCGCTGGGACTTTTTCTTGGTTCCCTTCATCCTCGCGGTTTTTTGGGACTCGGGAGCCAAGAAAGTATCAGGGTCTCCAAGCATGCCGCTGACTTCGAAACGATCGATGAACGCTGGAAGCTCTTTCAAAGGGCGCGTGAGAGCTGGAGGACTCATGCCTAAGGTCATCGTCATCG
>CAJYIL010000056.1 GCA_913774795.1 Pseudobdellovibrionaceae bacterium | reverse complement strand
CGCATGACTTTACCGCCGACGGCGCCGGCCAAGCCCTTCGAAGTTTCGCTCGTGATGCCGCCCGTGCCGAAGCCAGCGCCCCAACCGCTCGATGTCGTATGAGCCTTTGAAACACCCAGTGAGGACGCCATTTCGAGAATGAGATCGCTCCGGCCTTGAGCCGCAACGACACCACCTGTTTCGAGCACGCGGAGGCGATGGTCGATCGAGAAAACACTCTCGACTCCGCCCGACTTAATCGAGTCGATGCAGAGGCTTGTCCATTTGCCCGAGAAGCCGTATTCAACTTTGTTCCACGACAAGCCCTGAACTTTTGTCCGCGGCTGCGTGTAGAAGAAATAACCGCAGAGCTGAGCCGCCAGGCGAGGGTCAAAACCTTTCGGCGAGGTTTCGCTCAAGCCCATACGTCCGGCGATGGCCGCGCGCAAAGTATCGCGCGTGATGATGAGTGGCGGTTGGCCATCGATCGTGCGCGCGCCCATGCCGGCGAGCGGTGCGTTCAAAAGCTGAAGAAGCGGGTTGATCGCACGAGTTGGAGCCGGGAGAAGATGATTATTTCGCTGCAAGTTCAGATCTTTCGTCGAGTTGTACTGCTCGTTCGTGACGAACGCGAACTCGGCATTCGCGCGGCCCGCGACGACACCCACCGAACGCTGAAGCGAGATTGTTTTCATGTACTCCGCGCGCTGGCGGTCCGCTTCAGCGTACAGACGATCGACGGTTTGATTCATCAAAGGCTGAATCGCATTACGCGCTGACGGAGAGACGGCCGTGTTCATCGGGTTTTGACCGAGCTCGGCGGTCTCCCAGAGAACCCCGCTCGAGTCTTTTTCGGCTCTGGCGTTCACAACCCCTGCAAACGTCGGCATCGCCAGGCGCGAGGATTTATCGACGTAGTTCATGAGGGCTGCACCCGAGAGCTGGCTTGCGTTCTTGGGAAGCTTCGCTTCGTCGAGAAGGTAGACTTCGAAGACGAGATAGGCGCGCGAATTCAACAAACGAAGATCGCTGATCGGAATCTCGATGTCGGCGTAGATGGCGCCACCGCGTGATTCGACGATGCGATTCAGACCGACCATTTTCGAAATGGCCAAACGATTCGAGCGATCGGTCAAGTTGGCGACCGTCGAGACGTAGGCTGCTTTCAAGAGGTAACGACCCGCTCTGAGAGCTTCGTAAGTGTTAATGCCGTTCACCATGTCGCTTCGACGCCAAACACGCATCGGAATTTTGAGCGCCATGCGTTTAACGAACGTGAGATTCATCATCTCATCGACTTCGTAGCGGACTTGGCCTTGCGTGTTCATCTCGACGCCGTCGGCGATCAAGACAGATGTCAATTGCGACGCCTGAGCGTTGGCTTCGGTGATCCACTGCTTTTGGCCTGTCGGATCAGCCGCGAATTTGAAGAACTGCCATGGATCGATCGCATACTGGCGCGTTTCGCTGTAGCCCGATGCGTGCTTGATGGTGATCGGGATCACGAACCAGTGCTCGGGCTCGTAGTAGCTGTGAGTGATTTGGTCTTCCCACTTCAGACAGCCTTCTTCGCCGTTCATCGTCGAAGTCGTGATCTTTGACCACTTGCCGCTTGCGAGTTGGACGTTGAACTGAACACCCGCGGCCGGGCGACCTCCGTTTGAGAGATCGTTCACGCAGGCTTTCATTTTGTACTTCACCACGCGGCGATTGGCCGCGTCGTCAAGCTTGCCCGAGTAAACGGGTTCGATCATCGAGATCGCGAAAGTTTTGATCTGCGAGCCGTTACCGGCGTTCGTCACCGGAGACGTGTTTCCCGCCGACTTGATTTGGGTTCCGCTGTTTGCGGCTTGAGGCGAGAGAGCGTCGGTCGTCGATTGAACTTGAAAAGTCGCAGCTCCGCTCACGACCTGGTCGAAGTCGAATTGGCCATCGGCGTTGGAAAGTTTGAGATCGGCTGTTGAAGACCCTTCCTCCGTGATCGTTTTCAAATCGCCAAGCGTGAAGAGCCCGCCGAAATCAGTTAAGCCCTTCGGACCATTGACCGGCGAGACTTTGATCGCCAAGAAATAGCGCGAGCTCACCGTGCCTTGCTTAATCTGTAACTTCAAATCGGCCGAAGTCTTGCCGTTTTCGTTCGTGACCGTTAAGGCCGGTGTTTTAGAGACAACCGTTTTTGTTTCTTTACCGCCGCTTGTGTTCGACTCGATGAGGGCCGCCGTGACCGTGAGACGTCCCGACTGAACGCCGACCGGAACTTGAACGGGATTTCCGTCGATGTCGGTCAAGGTCACCGATGGGTCGAGATAAATTTTGAACGAGCGCGTGATCGCGCCGTCGCCCGTTGCAACCGCGGTGTTTTTGTAAGGGAGAGCGGCGACGAAGAGTTTGCGCGGGATGCTTCCGGCCAATTCGGATTTCATTGATGCGCGAGACTGTTCTTCGGTTGCCAGTTG
>CAJYIL010000055.1 GCA_913774795.1 Pseudobdellovibrionaceae bacterium | reverse complement strand
CGATGACGATGCCGATCGGTCTGGGCGGTCAGTTCCACGGCATTTATCACCGCGCTTTGAAACAGATCATGCTCTATCACCCGAAGCATGAAGAGAAGCCCATGGAGATCATTCCGGTGTCGGGCCTCGATGATCCGAAGTGGACCGAGCTCATCTCTCCGCACGTCATCCAGCAGGCTAGAGAAGAAATCGAACTCGTTGACGGCACGCAAGGTGATTTCTCTCACCAAGCGTTTCTCGACGGAAAAATTTCGCCGCTGACGTGGGGTTCGGCGAAGCAAAACTTCGGGGTCGACACCTTCCTCGATATTTTCACAGAAAACGCGCCGGGCCCGAGCACGCGAAATGCAAAAGAAGGCCCCATCAGACCCACCGACAAAACATTCACCGGCTTTTGTTTCAAGATTCAAGCGAACATGGATAAGCGTCACCGCGACCGCGTGGCATTTGTTCGAATCGTCTCGGGTCAATTCGATCGTGGCATGAAGGTGAATCACGTTCGCCTCGGTCGCGAGCTTCGACTTTCGCACTCCGCGCAATTCGTTGCGCAAGAGCGCGAGACGGTGGAGACGGCCTACGCAGGCGATATCGTCGGCGTGAATGATTCGGGCAACTTCCAGATCGGCGACGCCATCACGAGCGGCAAAACCGTTCACTTCGATGACATTCCGAAATTCGCGCCCGAACTCTTCGGCCGACTTTCAGTCAGCGATGCGATGAAGCGCCAGAAACTTCAGAAGGGCCTGAAGCAAATCTCTGAAGAAGGCGCGGTGCAGCTCTTTATCGATCCGATCATCGGGCCGCAAGATCCAATCATCGGCGTCGTCGGTGAGCTCCAGTTCGAAGTTTTGATTTACCGTCTGCAAGATGAGTATGGCCTAGACGTTCGACTCAATCGTCTTCCGTACTCGGTCGCACGTTGGCCGCGCACCGAAGACGGAAAACCGGTCAACCAACTCAAAGGTTCGTTCAATCTCTACCGCGATCTCAATGATCAGCCGGTACTCCTCTTGAATCAGGAGTGGGATCTGAACTGGGCGAAAAAAGAAAACCCCGATGTCGTGTTCGCGACTTCCATCTCGGCGGCGCGCACGGAGAAACCGGTTTACGAATTATGAGCGCAAGTCCGATCAAGATCACATCACTCGTAAAAGATTACGAAAAACTGCGGGCCGTCGACAATGTCTCCTTTGAGATGAAGCGCGGTGAGATTTTCGGGCTTCTGGGGCCGAACGGAGCCGGTAAGACGACGTTAATTTCGACGATTGTCACTCTGGAAGAGCCGACGAGCGGAACAGTCGAAGTCTTCGGTCACGATGTCGCGCGCGAGCCTTCGCTCACAAAAACGCTCACCGGATTCGTTCCGCAAGAACTGATTCATCACGG
Source organism: Pseudobdellovibrionaceae bacterium (assembly GCA_913774795.1). Taxonomy (GTDB): domain Bacteria; phylum Bdellovibrionota; class Bdellovibrionia; order Bdellovibrionales; family JAMPXM01; genus CAJYOV01. The sequence goes on along the minus strand of CAJYIL010000055.1, from coordinate 2,442 downwards.
TTACTTCGACGTCGAAGAGATCATGACGTTTCACTCTGGCTATTTCGGTCTTCGGCGCAACAAAGAGCGTATCGATTGGCTTTTGCAAAAGCTTTCGCTCTACGAGCACCGGAAGAAAAAAGTGAAGCAGCTTTCAGGCGGCATGAAGCGTCGCCTTTTGATCGCCAAAGCGCTGGTCCACGATCCAAAGGTTCTACTCCTCGATGAGCCGACAGCCGGCGTCGACATCGAGCTGCGCGAGCAACTTTGGTCGTTCGTCTCTGAGTTAAAATCGCAAGGCCTTTCGATCCTGCTCACAACTCACTATATTCAGGAGGCGGAGCAACTCTGTGATCGTGTCGGCATCATCCAAAAAGGGAAGCTTCGCCGAGTCGGGCCAACACGGGAGCTCATCAAGGAACTCACCAAACGCGAGATTATCGTGCGCATGAAACAAGAGCCGTCGTCAGATCCAGCATCGCCACTGTTCATGCGCCGCCGCGGATCAGAGCTCGTCTTTCAGACGCCGGCCTCAATGGGCGCCGGCGACCTTCTCGACAGTCTCGGTTACGACTTAAAGCAAGTGGCCGATCTCTCGATCCGTGAAGGCAGCCTTGAAGACGCTTTGAAGCGCGTTCTAGGCGACGAAGCCGCTCAGCTGTCTCCTGCGCCCGCGATCGATCCCGGAGGCCAACCATGAGCGAATTTCACGCAGCCGGGAGCGCGCCGCTCAAACATTCCACGGACCTAAACGTAAAGCTTCGTCCTTGGGATTCGTTCATCACTCTCTATCAGCGGGAGATGGCTCGATTCATTAAAGTCATCTTTCAAACAGTGTTCACACCGATGATCAATTCGGTCCTGTACCTTTTGATCTTCGGCGTTTCGCTCGGCAAAGCGATCACGTTGGATCATCCGGTTTCCTACCTCGCGTTTCTGATTCCGGGCCTGATCATGATGGGCGTGTTGAACAACGCGTTTCAAAATTCATCGTCCTCGATCGTCTCCGGAAAATTCTCAGGCGATCTCGAGGATCTCAAGGTCGTTCCGCTGACGCCTCAGATGATCATCTGGGCGATGTCGATCGGCGGACTCACGCGTGGGGTCATGGTCGGTTTCATCACGTACGCCGTGGGCGAAGTCTTCTCGTACATGGTCGATGGACATCTGCTGGGAATCGCGCATCCGCTTTGGCTTGCGTTCTTCTTGATCGTCGGTGGACTGACGTTCGCGAAGCTCGGCATCGCGATCGCATTCTACGCGCGCACGTTCGACCAATTGAGTGCCGTGAGCTCGTTTATCCTGACGCCACTCATTTACCTAGGCGGGGTGTTCTTCTCGCTCAACGGTTTGCATCCGTTTTGGCAGGCGCTCTCGCGCTTCAACCCGGTGTTATATCTGATTAATGGCGTGCGCTTCGGTATCTTAGGCATCAGCGATGTCGATATTCCGTCGGCGGCGATCATCTCGCTCATCTTCTTGGTCATCTTCCACATTCTCGGTTACCTGTCGCTCAAGAAAGGCGACTATCAACGTTGGTGACCGCTCTTGATGAACGAGTGCGCGCCGTTAAACCCGCACTCTCAAATCAAACGTTTCAGTAACGCCCGCATTTTTCAAAAACACATCATCGTGTGAAACGATGATCAGCGCTCCGGAAAACGACCGGAGCAAGCCTTCGAGAAACTCGACGTTCGCGAGATCGAGGTTGTTCGTCGGCTCATCGAGAATCAAAACGCCGGGCGCATGTCGACATAAGAATCCCTTCGCGAGGCCCGCGCGCAGACGCTCTCCTCCGCTCAAGTCCCGCACCTTCTGAAAGACGCGATCGCCGGTGAATAAAAACTTCGCGAGGCCGTTACGTTTTGCGATCTCGCTCAGTCCACTTTCCGAGAGGTTCTCTAGCACCGATTGAGACTCATCCAGTTGCGATGAGTTTTGATCGAGGTAAAGGGCGGGGAGAGGGCCGCGAACGATTTCGCCTTCGGTATGGGGTAAGGGCTCGCCCATGAGCGCACGAAGAAGCGTCGACTTGCCCGAGCCGTTCGGGCCGCGCAGCGCGATCCGGATGGGGCCGCGCCACGCGAAGTTCAAGCGCTCGCGGAAGATCTGTGTCGAACCGTAAGCGACATTGAAGTCGCGAGCTTCCGCGATTAACGCGTGGGCGGGAAGCTCGCTCGATAAGAGATCGGCATACATCACCGGATCCGTTTTCAATTCGCTGAAGGCTTCGAAGGCCGATGTGACGGCATGTGATGCTCGCTCGAGAGTGTTTGAGTCAACGCGGCCGGTGGTGGCTTCGGCCCGCCGTTTTCGTCCTCCGGCCAAGATCTTCGGGAGACTCCCGCTTCTGCCATGGCTGTCGCCTTTGCGATTTCGTTTCTCTTGTCGTGCGATCATGGCAGTGCGATCGGCGCTCGCGCGATCGCGTTCTCGCCGAGCGCTCGTCAATGATCGCGCGAG
>CAJYIL010000054.1 GCA_913774795.1 Pseudobdellovibrionaceae bacterium | reverse complement strand
CGTCCTTTGCAAAAACGTTCGAACAGCGCTCGACGTGCCGGCTCGTCAGCGAGATCGAGCGCGACGCGTTCGAGAATCAAGCGCGGCTTTTCATCTGCGAGCACTTGCGCTTTTTCTTCGATGACGTGCGGGTAATCGACTTCAATCCACCGCGTGCCGGACGGTAAATCCAATCGGTACGGGCGCGTGTCGAGCCCGGCGCCCAAGTTGATAAACGTATCAAAACCTTGGCGCGCGAGATCTAGAATGAATTGGTCGATGATGTGCGTCCGAACGACGACGTTCTGTCGAGTATAGGCCGCCGTCGAGCTCATCAGCTGCGCGAGCTCAGCCCCACGAGTGCCGATCAGTTTTTCCGCCAAAGGATCTTTGAAAAGCGCATCGGGGCGCTTCGTTTCCTCAGCTCGATAGTAGGCTACCCAAATCGCGGTATCTGAAACGTGTTCAATCGTCGTCATCGCTTAAGCATCGTTCAAGTCAGCGAATGCCTTCAAGCTCCTAAGCACGGCGTCGCTCGCATCCGGCGCTGTCCGGACTCTCGGACACGGGACCGGATGCTGTCCCAGAAACAGCTCAAACCGATTGAGATGAATCTCAGAGAACCTTCGTGTTGGTGAGGACGTTGCAATTGGCTCCCGCGACGTTTTGTCCGGGAGGTTTCTTTATGCGTACGGGTTCCATCGTAGCTGCGATTTCCGCAGCCATTTCCATCACGACGACAGCCGAGGCCCGGATTTCCGATAGCCTCTTAAAGGCTCTTCCGTCGCCGATCAACTTCTTGGAGCAATCGAATCGGGCGGGCGCCGATGTAGAAAAAGGTCTGCTTCGCCTCCTGACAACAGAGTGTCCGAAACTCCAGTCTCTGCCTCAAGCCGCTTTCCAGCAGAGCTGTGAGATCCCCGCGATGACGCGTCGGTATTCCGAGCTGTTGGAGAAACTGAAGAGCGGTCAAAACGGAGTGTCGACGCAGTCTCGACTTCCGCTGAAACCTTGGGACTTATCCGTTCTTCTTTCAGGTAACTTTTTGTTTGTTCCCACCGATGTTAGCTTCACCGAAGGCCGAGATTTGCTTCTCGAAGTTTTCGTCCTCCGTTCTCGCATTCTGAAATCAATCGAAAATCTCTACCTGCGCGCCCGATCTCTGGGTCCAAAGCCGGTGTCCCCCGAAATGATGATGATGGCGCCTTTCATGCGCGCTTACTTCCTGACCTCGACTCCGCTTGGTGCGTTGAATGAAACGTTTCGTTCATTGAAATGCGGCCTTAACGAGCCGGCTTGTGAAATTCAAAAACAGGTTTGGGGAAGCGTCTGTCATCTCGCCGTCGACCAGAACGGGACTGCGTTCTCTTCTCTGGAGAGGCGCTTTGACCTTATCGGAAGCGATCAAACCTCGCCCGAACTTGCGCGCACGAAATTGATTCGAGAGTTGGCCGATTACATCGACGCTGAAGAGTTCGATCGGGATCAACTCGCGACGAAGCTCACAGAGCTTGAAGGCGGCGGGCAGGGGCAATCGTCGAACGAAGACTACACGAACCTGACGCTTTCGGTTCTGACCTACAACGAAATGAAGCAGTTGA
>CAJYIL010000053.1 GCA_913774795.1 Pseudobdellovibrionaceae bacterium | reverse complement strand
GCCGTAGCTGCCTTCGTCACCGACTAAATGAAGTTTGCCGAGCAAAACTTTGCGAGCGGCCGTGTAACCAATTGGAGATTGCTCGTAGCAACCGAGAGATCCGCGATCGCAGTGATCGACGATCGAGTCCATGCCGCTAGCATTGCGCTGGTGTTTTTTCGTGAGAACCGTGCGGATGTCTTCGATGAGGTCGGCATCGCGATCGCCCTTGCGAACATCTTGATAAAACGCATCACCGTAATAAGGAATTGACTCAGTGTTAAGCGTGAGAGCTTGGGTCTGGAACGCGGAAGCCAACAGGATCGCTGCTAAGATAAAACGCATTTAATTTTCCCCTCTGGGGAGGGTGGTAGCCTGCCAGGTGCATCGGGGCAAGCTACCATTGCGTCTTAACCTATTTCTAACGACGTTTAGAGAGTTTCGGTGAAGAAATCTTTCATCGCCTGCCAGCTGCGGCGATCGGCTGCCTCATTATAAGCAGCTCCCTTCGAATTATCGTCGCCAGCGGCTTTCTCCGTGAAGCTGTGGACCGCGCCGCCGTACTCGATCATCTGCCAATCGACTTTGTTCGTGCGCATTTCATTCTGGAAAGCCGCAACGTCTTCGGGCTTGTTGAACGGATCATCCGCTCCGTGGAGAACGAGGACGTGCGCCTTGATGTTTTTTCCATCGGCAGGCTTCGGCGAATCGAGACCGCCGTGGAACGACGCGATTGATTTCAGAGGAGCTCCGGCGCGACCGAGTTCGAGCGCCGTTGTTCCGCCGAAGCAGTAACCGATTGCCGCCACTCGCTTCGCGTCGACTTCTTTTTGTTTCTTGAGCGTGTCGAGACCCGCTTGAGCGCGCTTGCGAAGTTTCGCACGGTCGTTTTTGTAGCTGCCTGCGAGCTGACCTGCTTCGTTCACGTCTTTGGGAAGAACGCCAGCGCCGTAAATGTCGGCCGCAAATGCGACGTACCCGAGTGACGCGACTTCGTCGGCTTTTGATTTTACTTCGTCCGTCATGCCCATCCAGTTGTGGATCACGAGAACGCCCGGTTTCGCAACCTTCGCAGTCGCGTCGTCATACACGAGATAGCCTTTGAGCTTCGTTGAGCCATCTTTGTAGTCGATCATTTTTTTAACGAGAGTCGCGTGCGCGTTCACGCCGATGAGAAGCGCGACGAGTGTCTTTAAGAACATAGTTTCTCCTTGGTCTTAGCGATCGAAAAGTCGCTCGGTTGAATCGAGAGACGAATCCTGTTTTTGCTGTTCGAACAATTCAGGATCAGTTTTCTCAGGTTCAGTTTCAAAGCGGTCGCGCGGAGCGGTTCTGACCGGGCCCGTTTGATCCGAGCGGCGGCGAGCGCCGGTTCCGGGTGTGTTGTAATAAAGTGCGAGGAGGACCGATTGGCCTTCAGCATTTCGCACGCCATTCAATGTTTTCGAGTAGCCAAGGCGAACACCAAAGGACTTATCGAAGCGAAGTCCGATCCACCCCTTCGCTTCGAGTAAAGCCGGATTATACGCCCAAAACCGCATGCTCGTTGCATCGGCTGAAGTTTGAGTGAGCTTTCTTTCGGCGTGGCTTGTTCCGTCGGCGATGACCGATTCATAACCTTGAATCGCGGCTCCGGCCGTGAACGCGCCGAACATCGCGACTTCGGCTCCGAGATTGTACACAAAGCGCGAGGCCAACTGCTCGCCTGGAACGTGCATACCGAGATAGCCTTCGAAACGGAAATAACGATACGGCTTGAACATCCAGACACCGGCGTTCACGTAAGGCACGCCGTCGCTTGAGAGAGGGTTGGTCTGGAGGCGTTTTGTTTCATCGGTCGGATAGCTCGCCTCGATC
>CAJYIL010000052.1 GCA_913774795.1 Pseudobdellovibrionaceae bacterium | reverse complement strand
GCCTACATTCCGCCTCGCGAACAAATCCCGGGCGAAGTCTATAAGCCAGGTGACCGCATTCAAGGTTTCTTGAGCGATGTTCGTCAGACGACGCGTGGTCCTCAGATCATCATGTCGCGCGCAAGCGAGCAGTACCTGATCAAATTGTTTGAGATGGAAGTCCCAGAGATCTACGACGGAATCGTTCAGGTGATGGCGGCGGCTCGTGAGCCGGGCGCTCGCGCGAAGATCGCGGTTTACTCAAAAGACCAATCGGTCGATCCAGTTGGCGCTTGCGTTGGTATGAAAGGTTCGCGCGTTCAGAACATCGTTCAAGAACTTCGCGGCGAGAAAATCGATATCGTCCCTTGGGATGAAGACGTCGCTCGTTTCGCGGTGAACGCTCTCGCTCCGGCGGAGATCTCACGCGTGTTCCTCGATGAGGCGAACAAAGAGATGGAAGTTGTCGTTCCTGACAGCCAGCTCTCGCTCGCGATCGGCAAAAAAGGTCAGAACGTGCGTTTGGCGGCGAAGATCACGGGCTGGAAGCTCGATATCTTGTCGGAGTCGGGTGCATCGGCGAAGACCGCAGAGGCGATCTTCAACCTCATGCTCGTTCCGGGCATGTCGGAGACGATGGCGCAGAATATCTTCCAATCGGGCTTCGGTTCGTTCCAGTCGTTGGCTCAGGCTCAGCCGGCCGACATCATGGCGATCCCGGGTTACGACTCACCAGAAAAAGCAGAGAAATTGATCGAAGACGCAAAAGCGCTCGTCGCGAAGTATGTCGCCGACGGCGTTCCAGTTCCGACCGCTCCAGTGAAAGCGCCTTCGGCGCCAGTCACCGGCGGCAGCGCGAAATCGCAAGCTGACGAGCGCCTCCGCGCCGAACTTGCCGCGCTCAACGCGAATTCTGCCGATGCTTCGGCTGAATCGAAAACAACTGAGGAGCAATAATTTTGAGTCAACCAAAGGTTTTTGAATTCGCGAAAGAAGTCGGCCTCTCGCCGCTCGCGCTCATGGATAAAATCCGTGAATGGAAGCTCCCTGTGAAATCTCACATGGCCGAGCTCGAGCCTGAGATGCTTGAAAAAATTCGCGCGAAGTTAAACGGCGCAGATGCAAGCGAAGAAGCAGCGGTGACGCCAGCAGCGAAGAAAAAAGCACCAGCGAAGAAGACGGCCGCGAAAGCGTCGTCTGACGGCGCCGCGACTCCGAAGAAAAAAGTCGCGACGAAGAAAGCGCCCGCCGCCGCTCCGGCGCCAGCAAACGCGAAGACGAAGAAAGCCGCTGCCGCAGCACCTGCCGAAGACGAGTCGCCGAAGAAGACGGCTGCCGCAGGCGCCGTCGTTCGTCGTGCGGCCGCGAAAGTCGTCGTCCGTAAAAAAGAAGACGAGGACGCAGCAGCTGCTGCAGCCGCAGCCGCGAAAGAAGCCGAAGCCGCTCAAGAAGCGGAAGCCGCTCGTCTCGCTCAGGAGCAAGCCAGCGCTCAAGCCGCGATCGAAGCGGAAGAACGCGCGCAAGCTGAAGCCGCCAACGCACGTGCGAACGAGGCTGCGCAAGCGGCCTCGACAGCGGCCGCGACGGTTTCGCAACCAGCCGCACAAGCGGCTGCGCAAGCAGCTCCGGCGGCCGAGCCCACTCGCCCAGCCGCGAGCGCGCAAGCGACTCCTGAGAACGCAGCTCCGGCCGCTCGTAAACGCGAAGTCGTGATGACCGCTGGCGGTCCATCGTCAGGCATTAAATCCGAACCTCGTCGTAACATCGTCGGCCGCATGGATCTCTCGCGCGTCGCTCCTCCTCCGGGAACGCCATCGCGTCCGGGTCAGCCGGGCTTCGGTGGACCTCGCACGGGCGGTTACACGGGCGGCAATCCGATGTCTCGTCCGGGTCAACCGTACTCAGGCCCAAGCGGTGGCGGACCAGGCGCAGGCCCACGTCCACTCCGTGCGGGTTTCGTTTCGTCAGGCCCTGCCGAGGTCGAAGACGAAGCGACGATCGAAGCACGTAAGCGTTTCGACGATAAACGTCGTGGCCCTTCGAAACCAGGCGGACCAGGCGCAGGCCCGGGTGCCGGTGCCGGCGGCCGTGAAGAAGAAGTTCAGGCCTTCGCGGCGACTGAATTCCGTAAACGCGAAATGGTTTTCCAGCCGAAGAAGAAAAAAGGCATGTTGAACCGTGTTGCGATGAAAACCGAAATCACGAAAGCAAAAGCCTCGAAGCGCGTCGTGAAAGTCGACCAGTCGATGAAGCTCTCGGATCTCGCAAACGAGATGGGCGTGAAAGCCGGCCAGCTCACGAAAGTCCTCATGCAACAAGGCGTGATGGCGACGATGAATACCGTTCTCGATTTCGACACGATCGCTTTGATCGCGCCGGAATTCGATCACGAAGCCGTCAACGTTCACCAAACCGTCGATCAGTTGATCGAGAAAACGGCGTTCGGTGATCTCGACGCTGAACAAATCATTCGTCCACCGGTCGTGACCATCATGGGTCACGTCGACCACGGTAAAACATCACTCCTCGATACGATTCGCAAAGCGAACGTCGCGGCGGGCGAAGCCGGCGG
>CAJYIL010000051.1 GCA_913774795.1 Pseudobdellovibrionaceae bacterium | reverse complement strand
ACGAACTTCGGGTGGAACAGATGGCGACGGAGATTCCTCGATCACTTTTTGGTGACGACGTTGAACCGAGCACTCGCGTTCAAATAAGTGAACGACGTTGCCGTGCATGTCGCCGAAGATCTGAATTTCGATGTGCTTCGGATTCTGAACGTAACGCTCGATATAGACCGTATCGTTTTTGAAGTAGTTTAAGCCCTCAGAGCGCGCTGCCCGGTACGAAGACTCAAGTTCTTCTTCTTTGTAAACGACGCGCATTCCTTTACCGCCCCCACCGGCCGTTGCCTTGATGATGACGGGAAGACCAATCTTTTTTACGACGGCACGTGCGTCTTCGATCGTGTCGACCGGACCACCCGAACCCGGAACGGTCGGGACACCTGCATCACGCATCAAACGAATCGCAGAAAGCTTATCGCCCATGTCGCGAATGTTCTGCGCCGTCGGGCCGATGAAAGTGATGCCTTCGGCGGCGAGTTGCTCCGCGAAGTCTGTGTTCTCCGACAAAAAGCCGTAGCCGGGGTGAACGGCGTCGGCGCCCGATTTGCGGACCGCCGCCACGATGTTCTCGACTTTCAAGTACGAGTCTTTTGATGGAGCGGGCCCGATGTTGTACGCCTCATCAGCGAGAACAACCGGAAGCGAATTACGATCGGCATCGGAGTAAACCGCAACCGATTTGATGCCGAGATCGCGGCACGCGCGAATCACGCGCAGAGCTATCTCTCCACGGTTCGCAATCAGGATCTTTTTAAACATCGGCTTTTCTTTTACAGCCATAACTCACCTTTCGGGAGTACCGCTTTCCCGCCCGAAACGCGAAGCGTTGCGGTTGGGAAGGTGGTACCTACAGAGGAATGTTTCCGTGTTTCTTCGGAGGATTGGTGTCGCGCTTATTCTTCAACATCTCGAGAGCATCGATGATGCGCTTGCGAGTGAGGGCGGGTTCGATGACTTCGTCAACGTAACCGAGTTCGGCTGCAACATAAGGATTAGCAAATTTCTCTTCGTAGTCGGCCGTCAAGCGAGTGCGCTCTTCGGTAGCCTTATCGCCAGCTTTCTTGATCGCATCACGGAAGATGATCGAAACCGCGCCGTCAGCACCCATGACCGCAATTTCGGCCGTCGGATAAGCGAGGTTCACGTCTCCGCGTAAGTGCTTCGACGACATGACACAGTAAGCGCCGCCGTAATCTTTGCGAGTGATGATCGTGATCTTCGGAACCGTTGCTTCTGCGTAGGCGTACAAGAGTTTCGCGCCGTGAGTGATGATGCCGTTCCACTCTTGATCTGTTCCCGGCAAGAAGCCCGGAACATCGACGAATGTGACGATCGGAATATTGAACGCATCACAGAAGCGAACGAAGCGCGCCGCTTTCTTCGATGCCGGAATATCGAGACAGCCCGCGAGAACTTGCGGTTGGTTTGCGACGATACCGACCGAGCGGCCGTTAAAGCGCGCAAAACCGACGATGATGTTCTTTGCGTAGTGCTGGTGAACTTCGAGAAAGTAACCTTCATCGACCACGGTCTTTAAGAGCTCGTGCATGTCGTAAGGTTTGCGAGGATTATCAGGGATGAACGAGTTCAACGACTCGTCAACGCGATCTGGGCGATCGCTTGTCGGGAGAACCGGAGCATCGTCGACGTTGTTCGAAGGAAGGAACGACAACATCTCACGAATCATGAGCATGCAGTGTTTATCGTCGTTCGTCGCGAAGTGAGCGACACCCGATTTCGCCGCGTGCGTGTTCGCTCCGCCCAAAGCTTCTTTCGTCACTTCTTCGTGCGTAACCGTCTTGATGACGTCAGGGCCGGTAACGAACATGTACGACGTGTCTTTCACCATAAAGATGAAGTCAGTGATCGACGGAGAATAGACTGCGCCACCCGCGCATGGCCCCATGATCGCCGAGATCTGCGGGATCACGCCTGACGACATCGTATTGCGAAGGAAGATGTCTGAGTAACCCGCAAGCGCTTCAACACCCTCTTGAATACGCGCACCACCCGAATCATTGATGCCGATCATCGGCGCACCGTTTTTCACGGCCATGTCCATGACCTTGATGATCTTGTTCGCTTGCGTGCGCGACATCGACCCACCGAAAACCGTAAAGTCTTGCGAGTAACAGTAAACGAGTTTGCCGTTGATGCGGCCGTAGCCCGTGATCACGCCGTCGCCCGGGATTTTCTTGTCGGCCATGCCGAAGTTTTGCGAGCGGTGAGTGACAAAACGATCCATCTCAACGAATGAACCCGGATCAAGAAGAACGTCGATGCGCTCGCGAGCCGTCAGGCGGCCACCTTCTTTGTGCTTCGCCAAACGCTCCGCTCCGCCGCCGGCAAGGGCTTCTGCGTTTTTCACTTCGAGAGCGGCTACACGCTGCTCGGTTCTGTTTGCTGTTGGATCTGTTGCTTTATCCGTTGGCGCCAAAAGATCTCCCTTCGCGGGTGATCTTTGAGGCGCTTAAGAAAAGGGGATTGCGCATCGCGATTTCAGCCCGTGACTTTCAAGTAAGTTGAAAGCAACGAAGATAGGACTCGCGCATCGCGTTAGGCAAGTTATTGCGGGAGCTTGAGGATCTCTTCGAGCGCTTTTGCGACGTCAAGCCGACCGCGCGCCGAAACCTGTACCGGAGCCGAATCCACGGAGTTCAAAAGTGCGTTTTTAATGTCACTCGGTGTGGCATTTGGGCGAGCCCCTTTGAGGATCGCGGCCGCTCCGGCAACGAATGGTGTCGCCATCGAAGTCCCGTTTAGTGAGCGGGTGGTATTACCCGGATACGTCGAAACGATCGAGTCGCCCGGTGCCGTGAGATTCGCTTTTGTGTAGGAGTAATTTGAGTAGACCGACATGTAATCGCGAGCGGTCGATGCCGCGACGGTGATTTGGAGCGGAAGACCGTAGGCTGCGGGATATTCGGGGTAGTCATCGAGCGAGAGGCCGGAGTTGCCCGCAGCATTCACGAACACAACTCCCATCTGACCGAGATCGGTGATCGCGTTCTGAAGGTTCTGCGAACACGGCGCTCCACCCCACGATGCGTTCACGACTTTCGCACCCATTTGAGCGGCGTAGTACATCGCACGAATCGCATCGGAGATGTTTCCTGATCCATCGTCATCCATGAAATCAAGCGGGAGAATCTTCGCAGCCTGCGCAAGACCCTTGATGCTCCCCTTCGTGGAGTCGGCCGCGATGATGCCCGAAACGTGAGTCCCGTGACCTGTTCCGTCGACGACCGTGCCTGAATTTTTCGCGAAGTCATATCCGCTGACGTCATCGACGTAACCGTTTTGATCGTCGTCGATTCCGTTCGAAGATTTATTGCGGCCTTGGCTATCGGTGCCGGTTTCGCCGACGTTGATAAACATTTGCGAAGCGAGTTGCGTGTGATCGCGCTGAACGCCGGAATCGATGACCGCGACGATGACGCCTTGGCCTTTGTAGCCTTGGTCCCAAGCCGCTTGTGCGTTGACAATTTGTTGGCCCCAGTCGGCGCCGGTCGGAACAGCTGACGTCGTCACAAGTGCGGGTTGCTTCGGAACAGAGATGCGCTGATCCTGTTCCGCGAAGTCGATTTTTTCGACGTTGGGTTCGACCACTGTTTTCAAGAGTTCTTCGCGTGTCGAACCTTTATAGACGACCGTTGTTCCGTCTTTCCAGTGAACGACGTACTGGTTGGCGACGGCAGAACTACTGCACGCGGGACTCGTCTTCGGAAAAACTGTCGTCGCCCGATCTTGGGTCTCTGCGCAGGAAGCGAGAGCTCCGAGAGCGAAGAACGAAATCAATCCGAACCGAACTTTTGCGACATCCATGTCGACCTCCGCGTGCGGCTCACGCGAGAAACCCAGAGGGCATCCTGCTCTCGGGTATCGCTCCCACTCTTCCGGCCGAAGACGGGATCGCGAGCCTCTCTTCTATTGTCACGAAAGCTACAAAACTCGGTTAGTCCAAGTCTTACTGTTCTCGAGAGATCACGCAGTTACGAAGAGCGATCTAGACCTTCGCCCTCGAGAATATGTACAGGAGGAAAAAATTGCCTAGCGGTGAAAGTGGCTCTGAGAGCCAGTTGTAGGCTGGTCGTCTCAGTCTGAGACGATGTCAACGAAGTCGACAGATGCCGAGCCCTCTACGGTTAGCTCTTCCAAATTCGTTCCCAAGTCGTCGGAGCCAGCGCTCGCGCGTTCAATTCTTGAAATGTTGAAAGCTTGAGAGAGGTCTTCGCATGTTGAAAACTCTGTTCGCTTTGTTAATCACGATCTCCGCCGCCTCTAGTGGTCTCGCGCAGTCGCAGATTAACGGAATGTCGCCCGAAAAATTTCGCCAAGCTTCGCGATCAATACTGCAAAGCGAACTTCGTTCGAAACCTCGCGTGAACGATCGCATCGCACTTCTCCGCCAGGCCTTTCACTCGCAAATCGATCGCCACACGCCAGCCACTCAAGTGATGTTCGAGACCGCTCACCAATTGATCGGTGAAGAGGTCGCGCAAAAAACGGTGGCCTTTAAATCGTCTCGCGATGCGGACGAACGCAAAGCTCTCGCGAGCGATATTAAATTACTGAACGAGTCTCTTCGCATTTACGACTTCGCCAAACCGCAGTCGTCTTCGCGCTCATTCCAAAGCAAACGATAGTAAAGGACAAAGTTATGACGACAAGACTCTTCGCCCTCGCTGCACTCATGCTTCTTCCGCACGCGTCCAATGCCCAGGTCCGTGACATGCATGTTTTCCAAAACTGTCCATACACGAGCTATTCAGCCTGCGAAAAATACCAGAAGGTTCAGGAGCGCATCGGAAGTGATGAAGATAAAGAAGCGGCCCTTCGAACAAAAATAACTCTCGCTGCAACAGCAAAGTCGATGCGCGCCGAACACTTGCGCTGGGCTAGCTCCTCGGCCACAAAGGAAGCCACAGAAGATATGCACCTGAACCAAATGTGCGATAACTCCGAGGGTCTCTGCTACGACGTGCACCACTTCGATGAGAACCAGGGTCTCATCAAACTTCGTCTCGAAAATCTCGCGCTCATGAAGCAGATGCATGACAAAGGATCGGGCAACCAGGCTGCGCGCGAGTTTTTCAAAGAGCGCGTGAACACGAAGATCGATGGATTCGAGAAGGATCTGATCTATCTGAAAAAGCTCCACCGCGCATCGCAGATGACAACGGTGAAGCAAGACATCACAAAAGAGATCGTGAAGATCAATACGGCAATTCGTGTTGCGACAGAGATGTCGAAAGACGCTCCAGCGAGCGGAAAGGCCGTTCGTTAATCAAATCGACGTAACGAACTCTTTCAGGAACCCGCAGAACGTGTCTTCGACTTGTTTTGCGGTTCCTGTGACGTCGTCATGCGAGAGCTTGCCGCTGACGATGCCGGCTGCCGGATTCGTGATGCACGAAACCGCGCACACGCGAAGACCCAAGTGGTTTGCCGCGATCGTCTCAGGCACGGTCGACATTCCCACCGCACGCCCGCCGATCATCTGCAGATAACGAACTTCGGCTGGAGTTTCGTAAGTCGGGCCGCTCACGCCCGCGTAAATACCGCGCGAGTAACGAACGTTTCGGCGCTTCATGATTTCTTCCATGTGCGCATTCAGCTTTCGGTCGTAGGCCTCTGACATGTCAGGGAAGCGCGGACCGAGCTGCGAAATGTTTGGACCCTTTAACGGATTATCACCCATCAAGTTGATGTGATCTTCGATGATCATGAAGTCACCGGGCTTTTGATTCGGATCAAGTCCGCCGGCGGAGTTGGTGAGCATCACGATTTCAGTGCCGAGCATCGCGATCGTGCGAATCGGATGAACGACCGCCGCCATCGAGTGACCTTCGTAATAGTGAATGCGGCCTTGAAGACACGCGACCGGAACAGAACCGACATGACCCAAGATCAAGCGGCCGCCGTGACCTTCGACGGTCGGTGCGATGAAGCCAGGAATCTCGTCAAAGCCGAGCGACGTTTCGACATCCATCTCTTTCACGAACGCGCCGAGACCTGAACCGAGAACGACCCCAATGCGCGGCTTTAATTGCGAGCGCGAACGGATGAAAGCGGTTGATTCAGCGAGGTTCTTTTGGATGTTCAAAGTCTTAATATCCTTAGTTAATCTTCGACTTGGCTATCAAAGCGGCGAGCTTCGGCTTTTGCAAGGAAATTGTCGTCGCTGACAGAACCCTTGCAGAGGCATCGGCAATCTTCGGAGCAAACGAAGCGTCACGAACAAACAAAGTATAAAGCTTTTCACCTTTGCGAACTTCTTCGCCGAGCTTGCGGTGAATTTCGATCCCGCTTGTGAGATCGAGAGTGTCTGACGACTTGAGTCTACCGGCGCCAAGGGCGAGGGCCGCGTATCCGATTTGTTCGGTGTCGATCGCGCTCACGAAGCCATCTGCGGGAGCGACGACATCGTGCGCGTGCTTCGGAAGCGGGAGTGCTGAAAGATCGCCGCCTTGCGCGCGACAGATGTCTTCGAATTTTCGGAAGGCTGATCCGTCTTCAAGGGTCGCGACGGCTTTCGCGTAACCTTCGTCAGCCGAGCGCGCGAGACCGCCAAGCCAAATCATGTGACCTGCCAGTTGCAACGAGAGATCACGGCAGTCTTCGAAGTCACTGCGACCCATGAACTCATCACCACGCAAGATCGCGACGCATTCACCGATCTCCAGCGAGTTCCCGATGAATCGCCCGAGCGGTTGTTCCATATTTGTGAGAAGAGAGGCGACTTTTTTGCCGTGAGCCGCGCCGATTTCCATGAGCTTCGTCGCGAGTTCATCTGCTTGCTCGACGGTTTTCATGAAGGCGCCCGAGCCAAATTTTACATCGAGCACGAGTGCTCCAATGCCTTCAGCAATTTTCTTCGACATGATCGAAGCACAGATCAAAGGAAGAGACTCAACCGTCGCGGTGACGTCGCGTAAGGCATAGATCTTTTTATCGGCCGGGCAAATCTCGGCCGTCTGACCAATGATCGAAACACCGAGCGATGACACCTGTTTTTCGAACTGATCTAGGGTAAGCGAAACACTGAAGCCCGGAATCGCTTCGAGTTTGTCCAGAGTTCCACCGGTGTGTCCGAGACCGCGCCCGGCGATCATCGGAACCGTCACGCCCGCCGCCGCCGCGATCGGCGCTAAGATCATCGAGGTCTTATCACCGACTCCACCGGTCGAATGTTTATCGACCGCAAGCGAACGCGCGCGTGAAAAGTCGAGAACACGGCCGGAGTGAAGCATGACTTCGGTCAACATCGCGGTCTCGCGAGACGTCATGCCCTTAAAGTAAACGGCCATTAGCCATGCTGACATCTGGTATTCAGGCAGGGCGCCGGAAACAAATTCGCCGACGAGGAATTGAAGCTCCTCGCGTGTATGTTCGAGACCCGCGCGCTTTTTCTTGATTAACTCTGCAGGCAAGAGAGCCATTAGTAACCTCCGCCGGCGACGCTGCCGGTGACAAGGGCAACTCCGCTCGAAGTTCCGAGACGGGTTGCGCCGGCTTCGATCATCGCGACCGCTTGTTCAAAAGTTTTAATTCCGCCCGACGCTTTCACTTCGAAGGCGAACGATTTTTTCATGAGTCGAACATCATCGACCGTCGCGCCGCGACCCAAAAAACCGGTCGCCGTTTTCACGAACTGCGCTCCTGCGTTCTCGGAAATGCGGCAGGCCTCGACGATTTGTCTCTCTGAAAGAAGCCCGGTCTCTAGAATGACTTTGACGACGTGACCAGCGGCCGCTTTCACGACGGCGGCAATATCTTTTTCGGCCATCGCCCACTGCTCGGCTTTCGCGAGATCGAGTCTTAAAACCATATCGATTTCGGTGGCGCCATCTTCGATCGCCTTTTCGGTCTCGTGCGCTTTCACCTCAGACAGCGAAGTGCCCAACGGAAAACCAATTACGCTCGCGGTCAGAACTGGAGAGCCGGCCAGGAATTCACGAGTGCGCTTCACAAAGATTGGGTTCACGCAAACAGCTTTGAAGTTGTAGCGTCTCGCTTCGTCGCAAAGGCGTTCAATGTCATCGAGAGTCGACTCCGGCTTCAGAAGCGTGTGATCGATGTAAGCAGCCAGATCTTTCGGGTCGCGAATCATAAAGGCCTCAGAGAATGATGCGGAGGAAAAAATGAAGTTAACAACCGCCTCTAGAGATGTCAAAAAAGCTCATGAGCACGAACTACCGTCACTACATCGTTACCGGCCGCGTTCAAGGAGTGGGCTTCCGGAAATTCACCGAGCGCACCGCGCGCGCCCAAAATCTCAAAGGTGCCACCCGCAATCTGCGTGACGGGCGCGTCGAAATCATCGCGAGCGGGCCGTCTGACAGTCTTGAAATTTTCGAGACCGCGATTGCTCGTGGACCCGCCGCTTCAAGTGTGAGTCACTTAGAGAAGCGCGAGATCTCGGCCGACGTGTGGCCCATCGGTCCTCAAGAGTTTGACTTCATCGTGCATCAAGACGGGGAGAAGCCATGGCTTTGATCGTAAAAAAGTTTGCTCTGATCACGCTCGTTGTCGCCATGACGTCGACGGCGTTTGCGCAGCCGACGCAAGAAACCCGAACGACCGGCGGCCCTCGTCGTCAGCTTGCGACGATTCTTTTCGCCGGCCTCGGTGGTGCGGTGATCGGCCTCTCGACTCTTTCGTTTTACGGTCGCCCTCAAGATAAGCTCGCCAACATCGCAATTGGTTTTGCCGGAGGCGTCATATTAGGGACAACGATCGTCACCTATAAAGCCGCGACGAATCCATCCGAGTTCTACGGACAAGTGAAGCCTCAGAGCGAAGATGAATTTGAGTTCTCGCGCTCGAGAATGAAAACGGCGCCTGAAGCGCCGCTTTACGTTCTCAATTTCGATTTCTAAAATTAGCTTGTCTTCTTCAATTTATCAGCGAGCGAGCCGCCCGTTGTTTTGAGTGTCGCCGTTCCGCCTTGCGGAGTTGCGACTGCCGCCGGAGGAGCTTCCGCTTTACCGAGGAACTCCATTCCGGTTTTCTTATCGATTTTGCCTTCGGCAATCAGCTTCTCGATACACGACTCGTGGGTGACCATGCCTTCGCGACGGCCCGTCTGCATCGCCGACGGAATTTGGAACGTCTTCCCTTCACGAATCAAGTTCGCAACCGCTTTTGTATTCACGAGAATCTCAATCGCCGCGACACGTCCTCCGCCTTGTTTCGGCAAAAGAGCCTGAGCGATCACGCCTCTCAAAGATTCAGACAACATGACGCGAACTTGCGCCTGTTGTTCTTGCGGGAAGACGTCGATGATACGGTCGATCGTCTTTGGAGCGTTGTTCGTGTGGAGTGTGCCGAAAACCAAGTGACCCGTTTCAGCAGCCGTCATCGCGAGCTGGATTGTCTCTAGGTCACGCATCTCGCCGACGAGAATGATATCTGGGTCTTCACGAAGTGCGGCTTTCAGCGCGTTCGCGAACGACTTCGTGTGACCACCGACCTCGCGTTGGTTCACGAGCGATTTGATATTCGGATGAACAAATTCGATCGGGTCCTCGATTGTCAGAATGTGTGCCGATTCATTGCGGTTGATGTGATCGATCAACGCGGCGAGGGTCGTCGACTTACCTGAACCCGTTGGACCCGTAACGCAGATCAAACCCTTGTGAGCTTGAATCACTTGCATGACTTCCGGAGGAAGACCGAGTTGTTCAGCGGTTTTGATCTTGGTTGGAATGACCCGCATAACGGCGCCCATGCCTTTTCTTTGCATGAAAACGTTCACACGGAAGCGACCGATGCCTTCGACCGAGTAAGCTAGATCGAGTTCCCAGTTTTCGACGAAGAGTCGTTTTTGTTTGTCGTTTAGAATTTCGAAGATGAGATTTTGCACGTCTTCGTTCGATAACTCCGGGCGACCGGTCGAGACGATATCGCCGTCGAGACGCAGGAGCGGAGGCGAACCAGCTGCCAAGTGCAAGTCTGACGCACCTTTGTCGACCATAATTTTAAAGAGCTCATCGATCTTTGCCATGCTGTCCTCTTTCGAAGTTACTCCTTTGTATCGGCACAACCATTGGATATATTGACGCTTTCGCCGGGGTTTCCCCCGTTATCTCGACCGTCGTCGAGAGCCGAGTCGACCATGGACGTGGAGCAAACATGCCAAGCGAAATCCTGATGAACGTGAGACCGAGCGAGACGCGCGTCGCCTATATGGAGAACGGTGTCTTGATCGATCTGAAAATCGAACGCAAGCAATCACCGACCTTAGTCGGCTCCGTCCCCCGCGGAAAAGTCATGCGGGTCCTGCCAGGTATGCAAGCCGCCTTCGTCGACATCGGTCTTGATCGCGCGGCCTTTCTCTACGTCGGAGATGTTCGCGGCGATATGGACGCCGAATCGGGTGATCTTTATGAGCCGGTCGCGCGCAGCGCTCGAGATCCCGACGCTCACGCCCGCGAAGTCGCCGAAGAAGTCGGTGCCGCGCCCGCGCAAGAGGAAAAACCCCGCATCCAAGAGCTCCTCACCGAAGGCCAATGGATTCTCGTTCAAGTCGCGAAAGATCCGCTCGGCTCAAAAGGTGCGCGCATTACGACGCACATTTCTCTTCCAGGGCGAAACGTCGTTTTTATGCCGACACTCCTTCATCTCGGAGTGTCCCGGAGAATCGAAGATCCGGATGAACGTGAGCGCCTGAGAAAAATTATCGAGGGTATCGAGGTCAAAGGCGGAATGATCGTGAGAACCGCCGGCGAGGGTGCGAGCGAAGCTTCGCTCAGAGCTGACGTCGATTACCTGCATCGCCTTTGGCAGGAAATTCAGCGCAACTACGAAAAGAAGACTAAAGCAGGTCTCGTACACGCCGAACTCGACGTCGAACTCCGCGCACTCCGAGATCTCTTAAGCGAAGATGTCGACCGGGTTCTTACGGATGATGAAGAGTCATTTAAGCGGATCAGCACGTTCATCGGCCAGTTCATGCCGAAGTTCAAAAACAAACTTCAGCTTTACTCGGGATCACGTCCGCTCTTCGACCAATACGAAGTCGATACCGAGATCGCGCGCTCGATTGAGAGAAAGATCTGGCTTAAATCCGGCGGCTACATCGTGATCGACGAAGCCGAAGCGCTTGTCGTCATCGACGTCAACACCGGTCGTTACGTCGGAAAAAAAGATTTCGAAGACACGATTCTGAAAACCAATCTTGAAGCCGTTAGAGAAGCCGCGCACCAGCTCCGAATCCGCAACTGCGGCGGCATCATCATCATCGACTTCATCGACATGGAAAAGGAATCGCACCGCGAGAAAGTTCTCACCGCTCTCCGAGAAGAGCTTGTGAAGGACCGTGCGCGCACGACGGTCGTTTCGATGTCGAATCTCGGACTGGTTGAGATGACCCGAAAGCGAATCCGGCCTTCACTTGTCAAAACGCTCTGCGAACCTTGCTCTTATTGCGATGGCCGAGGGTACATCAAACAAAAGGCGACAATCGCGCACGAGATTTTCCGGGATCTCGAGAGAGAAGGCAAAGTTCACAACGAGCGAGCGACCACGGTCGTTCATTGTCACACCGACGTGGGCGATTACATCTACGAAGAAGAAACCGAGGCCCTCGAGGATATCGAGCGACGAATCGGACGCAATGTGGTGCTCAAACTTGAGCCCGAGTACCACCGAGAGCGTTACGAGATTTTCACGACGTAACGATTTTAGCCGTATGAGTGGCGCGCTGAACCAGTGCGATGACGGCTGGTAAATCCTGCTGCGAACGAACGTTCATCTGCACCCAGCCCGGAGCCGTTTCATCGTTGACGAGGCCCAGCGCTGTGATCAGCGGCTGTGTCAGGCGAATATCGATGAAACCGTCGGCGCGAATGCGCGCGATTTCTTTCGTTCCGCAAACGAACAGCTTCGAGTTTCCTAATGCTGCCGGCGTTAGGTCGGGAATTTCGAGAAGGCGCGCGGCGAGTTCGTTTTGAATCTTCATAGGCCCTCCAGACTGTCTCTTATCGGTCTAAAAACTAAACCGGATGAGTTAATTCGTCTTTCCTGGCATCATTTGAGTATGAAAATCCAGGCTCTTTTGTTGCTGACTACGGCGTCGATTCTTTCGACGATTTCTTGCACGTCACTCTCAGTGAAGTCCGATCGTGATCCAGCTTCGATCAGCGAAGCCTGTCGCGATCAATTTCCTTTGATTGATGTCACCAAGCTCGAGAGCCAGGTGTTCTTACAACTTCAAGAGCGCGAGCGCTCGGCTAGCAAAGATCAACTCCCCCAAATTTACGAAGAGGAGTTCACGCGTCTGCAGCAAATGGTGACGAAGTCAGGGCTCTTTTCGGCGGGCTTAATAGAATCTGAAGATCCACGTTTGGCGATTGTTAAAAAAATGCGTGGGACGAGCCCTGACTGGGATGAGCGCCTCTACAAGCTTTCTCCCGCCGATCGACCCCATCCATCCGATGATCAAATTCAACGGGTCGCAGGTGATTTGATCCGCATCGGTCGCACCGATCAAGGTCGAGCTTTGCTCAAGACTCTCTCAAATAAACAATCTGCTACGGCCGAGCTCAGAATGAGCGCGCGTCTCGATTTGCTAAAGTCTTTCAGGTTTCAGGGAAGTGACGATGAATTCCTCAAGCAGCTTGAGCACCACCGCCGTTGGTACGCGAAAACTTTTGATCGCACTCCCGGAGCGACCAAACAATATTCGAGTTTTCAGCAAGCGTTGATCCGTGCGCATACAAAAAAGGAACAGTTCCCGCTCGCGCTTCAGGAGCTGTCGCAGCTCAAAAACTTCCTCGCGCAAAATCGACAATCGACGGCGGGCGCCGATTGGATGAACGGTCGTCTCATGGAGCTTCAGCAGAAGCCCGAGGCGGCACGTGATTCGTACGAGGCTGCTCTGAGGGCGCTACCTTCGGATGACGTCAACCAAGACCAGCTCAACTGGCAGCTCGGCTGGATGAACTACAAGCTCAAGAATTTTGCACGCGCTCAGGAGCTCTGGGCGCAACTCCCGACGATCGGCGCTTCGCAGGTGCTAGCGCGCAATCTCTACTGGAGTGCACGCGCGGAGAGTGCTCAGGGTCGTGACGGAAAAGCGACGCTCCGGCGATTGATCGAATCTTATCCAGGCACGTTCTACGCGCCACTGGCCGTGCGTGATCTCGGAGAAGAGATTCGACCTCTTCCGTTTAGCGCGAAACCGTGTGAAGTCGCGGGTCGGATCATCGCGAGGATGAAGCGCAAATATCCGCTCGAAGATGCGCAAGCTTTTGCGCAGCTCTATCGACAGCGCGATCTTCCTCGCGCGAAACTCTTTCTGATGGATCTCTCGATCTCACGCGGGCTTGATTCCTCACTTCTTCTTGCGGCGGCGACACTCGGAGATTATCAGCCGATCATCCTCGGATTCTCCAAGCTTCCGCTGCCGGAGCAAAACGAGATCTTCACGCAATTTCCGCAACTGCTTTACCCCAATCCGTACTCAGAGCTTCTCGCGAAGGCCTCGTCTGAGAACGCGCTTGATCCTTATTTCGCGCTCTCAACAATACGCCAGGAGTCGGTCTTTGCTCCACGGGCTCAAAGTTTTGCCGACTCTCGTGGGTTGATGCAGGTGATGCCGCAACTCGGACCCAAGTATGCGGCGCTCGCAGGACTTAGGGACTATTCGACCGAAAAACTTTTTGATCCGGCAACGAACATTTCGATCGGAACGAAGCATTTGAAAGAAGGCTTCGAGCAAAATGGAGAGAGCTATATCCGAACTCTCGCGGCGTACAATGCGGGCGACGAAATCGCGGCGGTATGGGCGAAGGGACTTTCCCAAGATTCGCTCGAGTTCATCGAGGAAATTCCGTTCTCGGAGACAAATGGGTACGTCAAAGCGATCCTGAGAAACGAAATTTACAACCGCGCGCTCTACGGCGGTAAAGCCTTCAGATACCCTGAGGAGCTCCTCAAGCGTTAACAACCTTTTTGAAACCAGCTTGGTTGCAAATTCGTGAACGATTCCAGCCTGTTTGCGCGAAGTGATTGACACTCCGATAGGCACCTGGCACATCATGGTCCTTCGCACATGTCTCTGGAGGCACTATGTACGCGATCATTCGCGCCGGCGGTAAGCAGTATAAAGTTGAAGCGGGCGATACAGTCCGTGTTGAAAAAATCGAGAAGAAACTCGGCGATTCGTTCGAACTCGCAGAAGTTTTGATGGTTGGCGGCGACAAAGCGTTCGTCGGTTCGCCTCTCGTTTCGGGCGCAAAAGTAACGGCTGTCGTTACTCGCCAAGCAAAAGCATCGAAAATTATCGTTTTCAAAAAGAAGCGTCGTCAGGGCTACCGCAAGATGCAAGGCCACCGTCAACTCTTCACTGAGCTCTTCATCCAGTCGATCACGACTCCAGAAGGCACAGTTGCAAAAACAGACAAATCGGCGCGCGTTTTTGACCCAGCTAAATCGGCTGAGCGCAAAGCGGCTGCTCCAAAAGCGAAAGCATCGGCGTCGGCTGAGGCTCCTGCTAAAAAGACAGCTGCTAAAAAAGCTTCGGGCGGCGCGAAAAAAACCGCTACGAAAAAAGCTTCGGGCGCAAAAAAAGCTAGCGGCAAAACGGCTGCTACGAAAAAATCTTAATTCGGATATCG
>CAJYIL010000050.1 GCA_913774795.1 Pseudobdellovibrionaceae bacterium | reverse complement strand
ATGGACGGCTTAGTTGGCTACGATCTCGCCAAGAGCAAGACCGATATGGTGCTCGCGCCCGCGCTCGCCGAGTCATGGACGTCGAGCGACCGGGCTCGCAAATGGGTTTTTAAAATCCGCCGAGGCGTGAAGTGGAGCGATGGAGTTGAATTTACGCCTCAGCATGCGATCGACGGCGTTCGGCGGCTCCTCGATAAGAAAACAGCCTCGGGTTATGCTTACTTCCTTTTCATTTTAAAAAACGCGAAAGAGTTTAATGAAGGCAAAGTCGGCTTCGACGCTGTCGGCGTGAAGCAAACAGGACCCTGGGAGATCACTTTCGATCTCGCTAAGCCGATGGGATTTTTTCCTTCTCTGTTAGCGCATCCTTCGACGTATCCGGCGCGTTACGATGTTGTCGAGAAAGCGGGTCCGCTCTGGACGCAGCCCGAGAACATCGTCACGCTCGGCGCGTATCGGCTGCGCGTCTGGCAACACGACAATCTGCTGGTGCTTGAGCGAAATGACACGTACTACGGCACTCCGGCTCTCACGAAGTACGTTGTCGGTTACATGATTCAAGAGCAGATGACCGCACTTAATCTTTTTGATTCGGGTCGTCTCGATAGCGTCCATAAACTTCCATCGATTGAGCTTCGTAAACGCCGCGATTCTCCGCTTCACCGAGAATCCGGAACTCTTCTAATGGGATACTACGGACTGAATCTCGCAAAAGCGCCAACGAACAACATCAACGTTCGAAAGGCCCTGATTTCGGCGGTCGATAAACGCGAGGTCGTGAAGGTTCTTGACGGAGGAGAAACGCCTCTTCCGTGTTGGCTTGTCCCGGGCGTCCTCGGTTACGACGAAGACGTCGGGCTTCCCTTCGACGTCGCAAAAGCTAAAGAGTACATGAAGCAAGCGGGCTACGCAGATGTTTCAAAACTCCCGAAGATCGAAATCAAGTTCAACACGAACGAAGACATTCAGAAAGTTGCGCAAAACGTGCAGGCGCAGCTCAAGCGAAACCTCGGTCTCAACGTCGAACTGAAGCAGGAGGAGTGGAAGGTCTATCTGAAAAGCCTGAAGTCCGATACGCCGACGGTCTTTCGTTTCGGTTGGCTCGCAGATTACCCGGATCCAGATAACTTCATGACGGTGACGGCGAGTTACTCCGACAACAACGTCGTGAAGTATAAAAACCTAAAGTACGACAAGTTGATCGAAGATGCGGGTAGCGAAACGGATGAAACGAAACGTAAAGCGCTCTATCACAAAGCTGAGAAACTGATGTGCGAAACGGATGCAGCCGTGATGCCTCTTTTCGTGGGCCGCAACCACATGCTCATCGGGGAGCGCGTCGAGAATTATCCGATCAACGTCATGGAACGTTATGAGTACAAAGGAGTGCGACTCAAATGATGGGACGAATCTTCGGGGCTGGTATTCTGCTTCTCGCACTCCTTTTAATTTTCTTGGATCTCGGTCAATTCGATACGCCTCGAGCGCTCTGGATTTTCACCGGCTTCTGGGTTTTGACGGCGTTCGTTTACGCAGTCGTGCGCGGTGAGATGGTTGTTTATGTTTTCAAACGTATTCTTGAAGCCGTATTCGTCATCTGGGTGATCGCATCTTTGACGTTTTTAGCACTGCGCTTTTTGCCAGGCGGGCCGTTCGATCAAGAGAAACAGCTTCCTCCTGAAATTAAGGCCAACATCGAAGCGAAGTACGGGCTCGATAAGCCTCTTCTCACGCAGTATCTCACGTACATTCAGCATGCGGCGACGGGCGATCTCGGAGAATCGTACAAATATCTCGGCCGTCCGGTCTCAACGATGATCGCCGAAACAGCGCCGGTCTCATTTCAACTCGGGTTTTATTCCCTCTTGCTCGCCTTCGCCCTCGGCATTCCGATCGGTGTGTTCGCGGCCTCTCGTCACAACACGCTCGTCGATAACGGTCTCATGATTTTTGCGATCAGCGGAGTTGCGTTGCCGTCGTTTATCGTCGGGCCTTTGCTCGTCGTGGTGTTCTCCTTCGGTGTTCCGTTCGCCTCACTCAAAGGCTTCTTGCCACCGGCTCTCTGGGAATCGCCGATTTACTATCTGCTCCCGGTTATCACCCTCGGGCTTCGCCCGGCCGCGATCATCGCGCGCATGACTCGTTCATCGATGCTCGACGTCATTCAAGCTGACTTCGTGCGAACCGCACGCGCCAAAGGAGTTGCGCGACACGTCGTTTTGTATAAACACGTTCTGAAAAATTCTCTGATACCGGTTCTGACGATCTCTGGCCCGCTCGTCGCGGGCGTACTCTCTGGCTCTTTCGTCGTCGAAATCGTTTTCGGTATTCCAGGAATGGGTAAGCATTTGGTGCAATCGGTGACGAACCGAGATTATCCGCTCATCCTGGCACTTACGCTCGTGTTTAGCGCGATGCTCGTTCTCGCAAACCTCATCGTTGATTTGCTTTACACGGTCGTCGACCCACGGATCAAATTGTCATGAAACAAAACTCTTTCTGGAACGAAGGCTGGAGACAACTTCGCCGCAACCGTGGCGCACTTTGGTCGCTGTACTTCATTATCTTTATCTGTCTTGTTGCGACGTTTGCGTCGTGGATCGCACCTTATTCATTCGAAACGCAAAACGTCGATCGCACCTTGCTTTCGCCCAACTCCATCAACTGGCTCGGCACCGATGAGCTCGGGCGCGACGTTCTCTCGCGCATCATCTACGGTGCACGGATGTCGATGTCAGTCGGAATCGTGACTGCCATCGTCTCACTTCTCATCGGCGGCCTTTACGGTGCGGTGAGCGGGTGGATGGGCGGTTGGGTCGATGCCGTCATGATGCGCGTGATTGATATTCTCTACGCAATTCCGTCGGTCGTACTTTTGATTTTGGTCGGAGTCGTCTTTAGTTCCGTGCAGATCTTCGAGTCGCCCGAACTTAAAGCTCTGACAGGGATCTTTCTCGCGCTTTCGGTCGTCGGTTGGGTTTCACTCGCGCGTCTGGTGCGCGGTCAGGTTTTGCACGTACGTGAGCTGTTGTACGTCGAAGGCGCCCGTGCAATCGGTTCATCTTCATGGCGCATCGTTGGCCGTCATATCTTCCCGAATATTTTGGGCCCGATCATCGTCATGCTCACGTTCCAAATTCCCTCCAATATTTTGTTCGAGAGCTTTTTGTCCTTCATCGGACTCGGGCTTCAACCTCCGTTTTCGTCATGGGGCGTTTTGGCCAACGACGGCTGGCGCGCAAAGAGTTACCCACACTTGATCTTGTACCCAGGCTTGGCGCTTTTCTTTACGATGCTCGCCTTTAACCTTTTGGGCGACGGCCTTCGCGACGCTTTCGACCCGAAAATGAAGAACCGCTCCTAACTCTCATCGTTGCGCGCTCTCCTGACGCGCGTAACGATGCGCTGACTCTGTGTTCTTGAAAGTTTTAGAGCTTGCGCACAAAATCCGCTTAACGACTTGTAGCCGAAGTAAACGTAAAATCTCCTCTCATCAAACTTCGCGAGAAGTTTGACCAGCTGATCCTCGCGCTCACTCATTTCATCTGCGCAACTTGCGATCTTCCAAAAAGCCTCTCTAAAAATGTGCGGGTCTTTGCCGTAATACTGCGTGCGTGTCATCAGCGGTTGGCTTCTGCAACCTCGATGCTCAGCTCATCTCACTCGCTGTAGCGCTTCGCCAGTTCGGGGTCCGGAAGTCGGTCGCAGTTCGACCACATGATTACAGTTTGGCGGCCCAAGCCTCCGCCTCAGCCGCCCGATGTCGTTCTCTTGCCCTATGTTGGACGTCGGTTGGTCGCATCAATTTGACGCCCCCAACCAACGGCTAACATAGGGCAGGAAAGTCACTAGAGTCAGCGCCAGGGAACCAGCCGAGCAACCAGTTCGCTCAGTGGCTGAGCGTCGGTCGCCGCACCGGCGTTACTTCGCGAGCTGCTTCTTGATCCACGCGAGATGCGCGTTGATCGGTACGACGCGGTCTTTCGAGAGGCCGAAAGCGCCCTTCACTAAGTTCACGTACGACGAGACGCCGACGATGCGCAAGCCCCGGGATGTTTCAATGAGAAGAGGACTTCCGCTGTCGCCTTCGCAATAGTCCGAAGATGAGCGACCGAGCTTTATCAAACTGCCTACTTCGGCAACCGTGTTCGAACCGTACTTGAAGTCAGTCGCCCAATCTTTCGTTTTCTTATCACAACCGTAGCCGGTCATAAGAACGGGCATTCCTTTGGCAGCCGACGAGTCGGCCAGACGAAGAGGTGATTGTGAGGAGGCACGGTCGAGAATCACGACCGCAATATCGTTTGGGTTTGAAGGCTTTGGTGAAGAAACGTAGCCGGGATGAATTTCGAAGCGGGCGTGCGGAATGGAAACCGTAATCGGATCCCAAAACAAATCCATTTTAGGAAAAGTCGAGATGTCGATCGTGATCGGCGACATCGGATCGTTCTTTTCGTTGTTCAGAAGACAGTGAGCCGCCGTCAAGATGTGGCGGGGCGTGATGAAGGCGCCGGTGCAAGTCTGTCGGTTGCGCTCAACACCAAAGCTTGTGCGGATTTTGACGATCCCGGAATAACGCGGGTTCGTCGAGAAGCTTCCTCCGGTCAATGCGAAGGCCTGAGTTGAGAGCAAGAGGCAGAGAATGAAGATACGCATGTCCCGGTGCGGAGCAAGAAACGCGCAGGCATCAGCTCTCGACCAATTGTCGTTCCCGTCGACAATCGTGAATTATTTGCCGCACGCTGAGCGAGTTAGGGCTTCGAGGAAGCCCTGAGATAAATCTGATCGTCCTTGATCTCCATCCAATTCTCAGGCGTCTTCGTCACGTAGAATCCGAACTGTTTATAGAGCTCGTGGGCGTCGTGAGTGCCAAGGCAGATACGGCGTAAGCCTTGAAGCTTGGCATGAGCCATCACGTTCTTCATGAGTTCTTTCGAGAGCCCGTGCCCTCGCGCGGATTCGTCGATGTAAACGTCGCAAATCCAAGCGAAGGTGGCTTCGTCGGTCACAACGCGAGCGTAACCGACCTGAAGTTGGTCGCTCGCGCGATAGACACCGAAACAAAGCGAGTGTTCGGCCGCTCGGTGAACAGTCGCAAGAGGAACTCCAAGACACCAGTAGGCCTTCGTGCTTAGAAACTCATGAACGCGATCGAGCTGCAAAAGCTCACGTTGGTCACTGACGAAGTAAGTGTCTAGGATCGGCTTTGTCATCGGGTTCTCCCACTCTCCAGATTTTCTCAGCCTGGGAGCCAATGAACCAGAAGCTCACTGCTAACGCTGCAAAGAAAATCGCTTTGTGCATCGAGTCCCAGAAGAACTCGAAGTAACGAATGTACAGGTTGATGAACAAGAAGGTGAGTCCGAATCCCTTCGTAATTCCGTTATCGAAACGCAAGCCGTGCCAAACCGAAGCAACCGCAGCGGCGCCGAACAAAAGGCCAAACGGAAGAAGCTGCCACTGTTTCACCGACGACCAGATAGACATCTCGCCGTAGTTTCCGAAGATCGACAAAATCCAGAGCGCGATGAACAGGTGCAGAAGGCCCATGATGAGCGTCACGCGGCCCAAAAACCAATCTTGTTTAACAAGAGCTGCGGCCGTCAGCGCGCCTCCGAAGAGAACGAAACGAAGCGGATAATTCATGCCGAGCCAGTAGGCTCCGTAGCCCGACGCATATCCGGTTTCGGCGCCCATCCAGCCGCCGAATGAGAGAATCGCAAAAATCCAGATGAGCGGAGAACGCCCGAACCATCCGATCACACTGTAAATCGCGAACGAAAGAAGAAGCAGCAGCGAGAAATGCCCCGAGCCCGTATCGATGGCCTGCCCGAACTGGTAGACTGCGCCCGCAGTAGCGAGGACGCCAAAGAACAGAATTGCTTCGTTCGAGAACGTCTTGCCCGGATGACGTCGACGGCGCTCGAAGCCAAAACCGTAGAGCAAAGCCGCGACAACGGAGCAGGCCACGCACTTTAGCGTAGAGGACGAATTAAAGAGCGCTTCGATCACTTTCATCAAAGCGTTATCGGCAAAGAC
>CAJYIL010000049.1 GCA_913774795.1 Pseudobdellovibrionaceae bacterium | reverse complement strand
GAGGTGTCCAATCTCTAGACAAGCGACAGACCGTGTACGGCTCCCCGCTTTTAAACCCCCTGGGCGGACCCCCTCCCCTTTCGTCTAAAAGCTGTGATTTCGGAGACTTAGCTTCTGCTGACGCCTGGCCAGGAGCGTGCATTTTAGAGAGACAAGAAGGTAAACGGAGGACTTATGAAAGCACTCATCATCGCAAATCTCGTTCTGATCGGCGCCTCACAAGCTCACGCAGGCGCGACTTGCAAATTCAAACTCCCAGACGTCACGTCTGAAACTTTGAGCGCAAGCGGCTCCACGCTGGATGAAGCTCGCGCGAATGCCTCTTACAAGTGCTTCGATCTTCGCAACGAACTCGCGGTTCGCCGCAGCGGTCACGCCTTGGCCGATGACGATACCGGTGTTGCGATCGTGAATTCTTGCGTGAATGACATCCGCTGCTCGTAAGCTTGCCTCCCACGAAGTTTTGCGATTAGATTTCCAGGTAAATGTGCTTTAAGGGAGTCGTCGCATGGGCATCTTGAAATCCGTTGGTAATTTCTTGTTCGGAAAAGACCCTGACATCTTCGACGACAATGGCCGCGTGAGACACAAATTCCCAGAATCGAAGTGGGAGAAGTGGAACGACCGCTTGGCCAAGTCAAAAGACTACGATTGGCGCAAACATGGCGCCGTCGAGCGCGCTGAGCAGCCAGTTCAGCCGAAAAAGTAAGCAAAATCACATCTTAACGTAACGCATCTGAACGATTTCCTGATGTTAATCCGGTTGCTGAATCTCTGAGTCGCTGACTAGAGTCTTAGCTATCGGAGGGGAAATGAGACTTATCGCAGCGGTTATCGTCTGCTGGTCATTTTCGGTCTCGGCATTTGAGATGCCGAAGGCGCTTGTTCCGACATTGGGTCTCCCGAGAGCCGATGAGCCCGCTCAGTCCCTCGGACTTCTAGATGCTCTCGACTACGTTCGCGCAAACGTCACTCACGACACCATCGCCGATCTCGATACAAAAAATCCGGGCTACAATCGTCGCGATCAGTTCGGCGGATGGATCAGTGAAGATGGCTGCCTCGACACACGCGGCGAAGTTCTCGTTCGTTCAAACGACGCGTCGGTCACCTTAAAATATAAAGACGCGCGCAAATGCGCAGTCGTCAAAGGCCTGTGGCATGACCCGTACGCGGGCGATGACTACAAACTCGCAAAGGCCGTGCAGATCGATCACGTTGTTCCGTTGAAGCACGTTTATCTGACGGGCGGTCATCAGTGGGCGCCGGAGAAGCGCTGTTACTACGCGAACTTCACGCACAACTCGTTTCACTTGTTAGCGGTTGCGGGCCACGAAAACATGGCGAAAGCCGACAAATCTCCTGCCTATTACTTGCCGCCGAGCGAGGACTTTCAATGTCAGTACGTTGCGAACTGGATGAAGGTGAAAATGATTTGGCAGTTGATCTCGACGGATGAAGAGATTGAAGCCATCGAAGACGTCATCCAAACGCACCATTGTTCAGCCTCAAAAATGCAAATGTCGGAGTCGCAGCTCGCGGCCGAACGTGAGGCGATTCGATCATCGATCCCGTCGCGCTGTCAGGCTTTCGGGCACGAAGCATGGGCTCGGTCGGCGCAGCTTCAATTGCCGTTTGATCGGTAAGCGAGAGCTTCTTCTTTCGTTTTAATTTTGCCCTCAAGCTGTTTCAGGAAAATCTCGTGAAGTCGCTCGCCCATTTGCGGACCCGGCTTTACGCCGCTGGCGATGAGGTCTTTACCGGTCACGAGAGGCTGTACGGGCGTCGACCCATCGGGTCTGGCGTATTTAAGAGCTTCATTCCAGGCGCTCGGTGCTCCAGGTTCTTTGCTTCTATCGATTTGGTTTGCGAATTGTAAAAGGCTTGGGGCAAACGGCTTTGTGAACAAATAAGCGAGTTCAGCTTTTGAAATCTTCGACGGGTTGAGAACGGAGTCGAGCGATTTGAAAATATTTGCGAGAGTGTCGCTCGTCTGATTGTCGAGCTTGAGTGTTTGCGCTGTTGTCGGAGCGGGCCACGTGAAGAGCGCGAGCAAGAGAGTTTCGTCATTGACCGCATTTTCAAAAGAGCTGAGCCATTTCGTTTCGACATCTTCGATGGCCTTTGCGAGATCTGGAAGAATAGCATTGAGCAAGCATGTTTTGATGAGGAGTTCCAGACCTTTTCGGCGGTGTTCGGATTTTAGGAGTTTTAAAAGCTCGTCACGGATTCTCTCGCGACTCACCACGTTCACGTCTTGCGCTCGCTCAATGATCGCTCGAAGCGTTTGGGACTCGATCGCAAAATCGAGCTGGGCCGAAAATCTCAATGCTCTCAGAATTCTCAGTTTGTCTTCATCGAAACGCTGATTCGGATCGCCGACGGTCCTCAAGATTTTAGCAGCGATGTCTTTGCGCCCGTCGACGTAGTCGATGATTTTGTTCGTGGCTGTATCGTAGAAGAGAGCGTTCACCGTAAAATCACGGCGCTGGGCATCGGCTTTTGCCGTTGAGAATTTCACACCCTCAGGTCGACGGCCGTCTTTATATTCGAGATCTTCTCGAAAGGTTGCGACTTCGATCTGGAATTCTGGGTACGGAATGACAATAACGCCGAACGCTTTTCCGACCGCGATGCTTTTCTCAAAGAGCGCCTCGACCTCATCGGGCGTGGCATTGGTCGCGATGTCGAAGTCGTTTGGCTCGCGTCTCATGATGAGGTCACGAACGCAGCCTCCGGCTAAAAGCGCCTCAAATCCGGCCTCTCGAAGCTTTTCTGAGACTTCTTTGACAGCGTTCCATTGGATATGATCTTCAAAGGCGTTCATCACTTTTTACGCTAACGGAGCGACTTCACCTTGTCCACGATCCTCGAAAAACTAGATGCGCTGGTGCGCGCAGAGGGTTTCACGAACTTCGGCTTTGCCGAGGTGACGACTCCGTTTTCGATCGATCTCTACGACCGCTGGATCGCTGATGGCATGAACGGCGAGATGGACTGGCTTGAACGCCATGCCGCCGACAAGCGTTCACCACAGACGTTCTTTAAGCGCGCACGCACGGCGATTGTCGTCACGCAATCCTATGTGCCACATCCGGCGCCGAAAGACGGCTGGCCTTTGAAATCTTCGGAGGGAGTTGCGCTGTACGCGCGCGGTCGCGACTACCACAGGTTCTTTCATACGCGTCTTCGC
>CAJYIL010000048.1 GCA_913774795.1 Pseudobdellovibrionaceae bacterium | reverse complement strand
CAAGAGAGCTCATTCAGAATTTCATGAAGGTCTCAACTGGTCTGATCGCGCGATTCATCACGAAAGCCCGCAAAGGGAAGCCGTTCGGAAAAAGATTTTGGGATGGCCTCGCGTTCACCAGAATTGTGAAGGGTGAAAGAGACGAACGAAATCTCAAGAATTACCTCGAGAAAAACCGTATTGAGCGTGAAGACGGTGTCGAGATGCGCCGAGCGATTGAATTTCATGAGGCAGTCGAAAGACTTTCTCGCGAAAGGCGCATCGAATACGATGAGGCGTTGAGACAGATGATCAGCCGAACAAGCCTTCGCTAAGCTCTCACCTGCGCATGATCTGCACGCGAACGAATTCACGCATTGCCGAAGCTATGCCCGACAAAGCTGTTCAGTGAGCAATCAGGGAATTTAGCGTAGAGAGCCTGTAGGCTAACTCCATGGCGATTCCGAATCCCGCGAGCCCACCCTACCGAACCCGCCTCGAAGCGATTACGAACGCATGAGCAACAGACCGCGACCGACGAGATCAGCGATCACGGCATCGAACGTCGATTGAGTCGGAGGCAAAGAATAAGACCGACTGTCGAGCTCCCCCAGCAGAGCCGCGCGTGGAAGGCGCGGAGTTTCGCGAAGCTCGTCGATGACGGCGGCTTCTTGCCAAGCGAGGAAGGCTTCGGAGAGTTCCCCGTCAGCTCTCCAGATGCCATGCAACCCGCTTCGGGTTTCAATCACCTGCAAAGTGGGATTTAGATAAACGATGTCCCCGCTGCTGCGTCGATCGTCTTGGGGTGAGAAGAGCGCCTGGACACGGGCCCATTCCACTCCGGCCACCTCCGCAACTGCGTTTTTTCTCGAGCGCAGAAAGGCCGGGAGAAATCGAAGCGCTGAAAGCGACGGTGTCTGCATTGGGAGCTGAGCTTCGTACTCGCGAAGCTCACGGAGCCACGCCATCTCTCCCGCCTCAGCAAACGCTCGAGGAAAAACCTCGCGAGACCATTCAAGCAAACTCGGAAGGCGAAGAGCTGCTTCGACCTTAAAACGTTTCGCTCCGACTTGACGCCATTGATCCTGCTCGGAGGCCGAGAGCGCAACGCGCGAGATGATCTCGAGATCAGACGATTTCGGTAAAGCGTTTAAAACCGCGACAAAACTTGGCTCTGCCTCGTGAGCCCAGAAATTATCTGGTGCGACGAAACTTGTGCAGCGACGGGCCGCAAAGGCTCCGCCCCACTGCAAAGAGAAGATCGACATCATCGCGTCGCCCGCGGGCCACTTCGGAGGAACTAAAAGAGGCCGAGGGAGTTGGAGGTCGATCATGCCGGCCCGAGAAATCGTTCTTCGACTTTTTGCAGCCGGTGTTTAAGCATGCGCTCAATATCTCGACTGACGAAAAGATCATCTGCAAGGGCTCCCAGGAGCCCGTACGGCATCTTGAACTCGACGACGTCGGTGAGCAAAGTCGTCTTTTCATCGTGGGCACTCAATAACTGGGTGTGCACCCACGTTTTGAAAAAGCCCGACATCTGCCTGTAACTGAAGAGATCTCTTGGCTTGTATTCGTCGACGCGAAATCGACCCGTCACGGTTCGGCCGAACCTTGTGAACGCCAATTCGAACTCTGTCGCAGGCCTCAGAATCGGCAGCCCTGACGGGAAATCGGCGTCCATGGAGGGATCGAGCCACTCAGAAATGTTCGATAGATCGGTGACGTAGCGAAAAACGTCGCCCTGACGAGCGGGAATCAACCTCGAAACTTGCACGTGTCCCATGGCGTAACGTTAGGTATTGACATCGCTTTTATCAACCCAGTCGCGTTGCGTCAGACCTGGAGCCTTTGCTTTTGACGCCGCGAAGTGAACGCAGGTACACGTGTGCCCGATGTCGCACTTCGTAAAAACCGTGATCGCCGTTGCCGTCTGTGTCTTCGCTCTTCAAGCGGAAGCCGATTCTATTCGCGGCTTCATTCAAAAGCAGAGTGGCCAGAGGCAACTCTTCGTCCAGCGCGAAGATGGCTCGCTTCTCCTAGTTAAACTCGTCGGAACAACTCCATCGGTGCAAAGTGATATCAACATGCTCAAGAGCGGCGACTACATGGTTGCACGTGGCTCTTTGACGAAATTCACGGCAAATATCGATTCGATTGAAAGCATCGGTCTCCGCGCACTTGTTGGCATGTGGGCGACGCCAAAGGCCGAAGTCTACGACTTCCAAGACTTCACCCGTCTCACTCTCTATCTTCCGAATGAAACACGTTCGCGCATCGTGAAAGCGGGAGAATTCAATTACTCCATCGCTCCCGATCAAGGCACGCGTTACCAGTTTTTCTTGAGCAAGAGCGGTTCGGTCACAGTCGGCTCCCTCGAATTTCGTAAGAGCCATCTCGTGCTCAACGTGATCGACCCTTCAACGGGCAATAGCTCGCCTGACATTGTGCTTTCCCCATTGGCTCGCCCGATTCACTGAAGTACGCTTGAAGGCCTATGAGCCTCTGGCGCGCCACTGATCCTCAGCTCTTCTTTTCCAAAAAAGATCCAGACGATCTTCGCTTGGGAGATCTTGTTCATCCATTTACGGAATTAAGTCCTCTCGGTCCGCGCGCGTTTGTCATCGGCGGCTACCCGGACGATGAGGGTATTCGGCTGAACGGTGGCCGGCCGGGGGCGGCTCTGGCTCCGGCGGCGATTCGTCGCCCGCTCTACAAAATGACGCCGGCTCTTCAAGAGGTGCGTGATTTTACGCTTTACGACTACGGAGATGTTTCGCTCGATCAGCCTTTAGAGAAACGTCATCAGGCAGGATCCGAGGCTTGTCTGACAGTTTTGAACTCAGGCGGTCGGTGGATCGGTCTTGGCGGCGGTCACGATTACGGCTTTGCCGAGGCGTCGGGTTTTTTGAAGAGCGTTTCGGGCGCGCGGCCGATCGTGATCAACTTTGACGCTCATTTTGATGTTCGGCCATTGACGTCGGGCCTTTCGAGCGGAACGCCGTTCTTCCGGATGCTTTCCTCGGAAACCGATTTGGATTTTGCCGAGCTCGGGATTCAAGCGCAGTGCAATTCGCAAGTTCACATGAAGTGGCTTCAAGATCGCGGAGCAAAGATTTTAACGATGGAGGACGTCGAGTCCTCCGGCGAATCTTTTGCCACGTGTGCCACCCGTCTTTTGGGCGACTGGCTATTAAAACCTCGTCCGTGCTTCATCTCGGTCGACATCGACGCTTTTAGCTCAGCGGTCGCACCGGGCTGTTCGCAGTCTTGGGCCACCGGCTTTATGC
>CAJYIL010000047.1 GCA_913774795.1 Pseudobdellovibrionaceae bacterium | reverse complement strand
TATGGTGCCAACCGTGCTCCAAAGACGGCCGGGGCCGATGCGTGAACGACGTTTACAAACGTTGTTTGGTTGAACTGCGCCCCGAAGAAGTCGCCACCCGCGCGCTCGAGATGCTCCGGGAAAGTCGCCCGTGATGTTTTATTTTATCTATCGCTGGTTTGTTTGGCCCCTGCTCTTTGCCACTTTCCATCTCCTAGGTGTCTTCTCGAAGAAAATCGCGCGAGGTCTCGCTCTGAGAGCTCGCGTCAACGGTCGACGACCGTGGATCAAACACCTTCCTCCGAGCGCACCGACCGTCTGGTTTCATTGTGCGTCGGGTGAATTCGAATACGCAAAACCAGTGATTAAACTTTTAAAAGAGACTGAGCCTTCGGTGAAAGTCGTCGTGACGTACTTCTCGCCGACATATGCCGATCAAATTCGCGCGTTTTCGGGTGTCGATTGGGTGGTGCCTTTGCCGTGGGACACTCCGCGCTCTCTTAACGAATTTCTCGATAGCTACCGACCGTTCGCGCTTCTCATCGCGCGAACCGATGTCTGGCCGCAAATGGCCCACGTGGCCCACCTTCGTGGTTTAAAGAGCGTTCTGTTTTCGGCAACCCTAACGAAGAATTCGGGCCGAACAAAAGGTCTTGGGCGATGGGCAACACGTCAGACCCTTGATCAGCTCGACGAAATCTTCGCGGTCACGGATGAAGACGTGATCGCTTTTCGGTCTTTAGGCCTTCAACACGCTCGCGTTTCCCGAGAGGGAGACACACGTTACGACCAAGTCTTGGCTCGCCTCGCGTCTCCGCGCGAGTTAAAAGACGTGCGCGCAAATCGCCCGCTTTTTGTTTGCGGATCGACTTGGAGTGAAGACGAAGCAGTCCTCGTACCGGCTCTCGCTCAACTTTCAGGCGAAGTCTGCGGCGTGATGGTGCCGCATGAGCCGACGCCCGAACACATCGAAAAACTCGAAGCTCAACTGCAGGCGGCAGGCGTCAAAGGCGTGCGCTACTCGCGCCTCGACGGTGAAACACTTAAAGACGGAACCTGCCTCATCGTCGATCAAACCGGCATTCTCGCCGAGCTCTACCTGCGGGCAGACTTCGCTTTCGTTGGCGGGTCATTTCGCAAAACCGTTCACTCGGTCATGGAGCCTCTAGCGGCCGGCTGCGTGACCTTTGTAGGCCCTCTGCATACAAACAACCGCGAAGCGGTGGCGTTTTCGAAGATGCCTCTTTCTGGGGGCCTTTCGATGGTCACGGCCGTTCGGTCGAGTGAAGAACTCATTCAGGCCATTCGCCGAAAGCCCGAAGGACGCGACGCGATCTTGGATCAAGTTCGCGCACGCACGGGATCGTCAGAAAAATTGGTCCAATGGATCAAGGACCGTCTGTAGAGCTCACTTCTTCGGAACAAACACGATCTTCGGTTCGAGCGTGATGTAGCCCGGCATCGTCGCCAGACGTCCTGCAAACCACTTATCGTAAGCTTGTGCCAGATACTGGTTTGGCATGTCGCCGATTTCGATTCGGTTATTGAGATCGGTTGCCGATTTCTTCGCGGCCGATGCCATCAACATGAACGACGCCAAATCTTTCTGACCGCGAATCTGAAGAAGCCAAGGAATGTTTTGGGCGACTAGCTGATCGTTCATCATGGAACCGACCCCGAGAGACGCCAGTGTGTAGTAACGCTCGCTGACCACACGCGAGTTTTTATTTGGCGTGCCGTCGCAGATCATCAGGCCGCGGTTCATCAACTGGACACCTTGATCTTCGCCGACAACCGATTTTAAAAGTCGCAAGTGAAGGCCCGCCTGAACTCCGCTGAAGAAGATCGGCTTCGGACGAATGATTAAACACTCATCCGACTTCGTCACGTTCACCTTCACTTCGGTTTGTTCAACACCGAGGCGGTTAGCGGCGTTTAACATGAACATGCCGCTCTCCGAGACCGAGTTCGAAGTTGAACGCGTGAACTCGATACCGATTCCGCCCAAGACAGCGTTGAAGATGCGCATGACTTTACCGCCGACGGCGC
>CAJYIL010000046.1 GCA_913774795.1 Pseudobdellovibrionaceae bacterium | reverse complement strand
GCATAACCAAATATCGTCGCCTTTCACGAAGCGCAACGAGATCTGATAACCGTAAAGCCCTGAGCCTGCGAGAATCCGCGTCACGACGACGGCATTCGCGATCTCCGTGATACCCTCGGTTTTCTCTCTGAAGCCGTAGGTTTGGTTGACTGCGATCGCCATGCCCGCAGACGCATGATTGATCCGCGCAAAGCTTCGCTCTTCGACCGCGCGTCGGTTCCAAAGGCTTGCGTAGACACCCTTGATTCCGCACATCACGGTGTCGGGAACCATCTCGCTCTTCGTGATGACACCCTCGTCCCGAGTTTCAACTCGGCAGACTCCGCGTGCATCCCCAAGGCTGTTCTTCAAACTGGCGGAGAAGCTGTCGTGTAAACCGGCGCCGTCGAAGTCTTCGATGTCTTCGGAGTTCGCCGACGACCGCAGTTTCACTTTGCGCAAATCTGAAAGCGGGTAAGTGCGTTTGGCGTCCGACTTCATCTGTTCAAGTTTTGACCCGAACGCTGAAACCAGGGCCGCAGGAACCGTCGCTGAGTAAAACGCTTGCTGAATCTCGTCGAGCGCTTTTTGCTTCGCCAAACCTTCGAGAGGCGAAGCACTCATTTCGGCTGCGATGAACGCCCGAATCTTTTGATCAAGCGCAGGATTTGCGCGAACGAAATCGAAGTAATACGAAATCGGAAGTCCGAATCCCAGCGGAGTGAGACGGTGCCCCAGTCGTCGCTGAAGCGAGGACCCAACACCTAGAATGTCCTTGTGCGCGAGAAATCCCAGACGAGACGCTTTTCCGCCAAACGCGAGACCGAGCGGAATCGTATCGCGGGCCGTGGCAGCCGATGCCATTTCGTCATAAGAAGAAAGCACGGAGCTCGGCGACGTCTCAAAGTTGAGCCAATGTTTCAGGTTTGGTTTTCGCGCATGTTCCGAAACTTCGGCTTCTGTTGACTCTTCTACTGAAAAGTTGTCTCCGCGAACGATCAAATGAATGGGTCGACCGATCCACTTACGCAAGTCAGCCACACGTTTCTCATCTCGAAGAACCATGTCGGGTGTGCCGCGTTCTTTTGATTTCAAATTCACATGTGAGCCCGCATCTTGAATCACCGTCGTGATCACACCCGCAACCACCGAAAGATCGAGAGGTAACTCATTCAACAGCAGTATATCTTTCGAAGTCGCATTGACCGACGACGTACGCAAGTAACCCCAAGCTTCGCCTTGGTTCATCGCGATGTACGGAATAGCTTTGTAAATTTCCTCGAGCGTTGTCGTCGAAACTCCGGCGGCGGAAAGCTCGGCCTCCACCGTCTTCACGGTTTGCTGAATCCCGTAAGAAACGAATTTGAATTTGGCACCCGGAATCGAAACCGCACTCCGCACGGCACGTACAGCCAGCAGCACTGATTGCTCAGCGATCGCGTCCTGAGGATAAAACTGGATGCCGAAAAAACCTGAATAGCGCTGAAGTGTTCCCGCGATGAATTTCTTTTTGGAGAGATCGTTAGTGAAGTAGGTCGCCTGGTTGAAAGCCTCAAGGCCCATGCGAACGCCCAAGATGCCAGCGGCGAAATCATAGTGGTACTTTACGAAATCAGGCGGGTTCGGAGCCTGGTAGTTGCCGTTCAGGAAGTAAACCTTGGGCATTTGCCCACGATTGTCGATCAAGAACTTCACAACGTCGCTTTTGATGACGCCTTCGCCGTGACTTGCGATCGATGAAAAGTCTGACGATGTCGCTATCTGGCTGGCACCAGGGCCCGAAATGGGCTCAGGCATGGGCGCCATTCCGTTTCGGCGCTCGTTCGGATTTGCCGTCTCGGTGGTCTTGGGCCGCGTTCCACCAGGCCTAAAACGAAGGCGGGAAGGAGGGGCGGCTTGAACCGCAATCGAGGCAAAAAGGACGAGGATGGTGACAAAACGCATGATCGCAAACGCTTGCAAGTGAAGGGCTTTACAATGCACTCTCGTCTGATGAAGATCGTTTCAACGCACCCGAAGGAGCTTCTTGGATATCTTCGAACTGATCATCGGCCTTTTGATTCTGGGAGCGATTTTTTCCCTCTTCGCTCGCAAAGCCGGGATTCCGTACCCAGCCCTCTTGGCCGTCACCGGCGCTGCGCTCGCGCTCATCCCGGGGACGCCTTTAATCACAATGAAGCCTGATCTGATTTTGGCTCTCTTTATTGCACCGGTTTTGCTGGATGCGGCTTACGACGCCTCTCTGAGAGATTTGAGACGCAATTG
>CAJYIL010000045.1 GCA_913774795.1 Pseudobdellovibrionaceae bacterium | reverse complement strand
GACTGCCATTAGTTGGGATATTGGCTTTTAAAAAATAGGTGCCGTTTGGTAGTAAATCAAAGATGGGTGAAGAGGGCGTCGACGCAGGCACGGTTTCAGTTCCGGATAAAACGGTCGTCGGCTACTTCTCGCAAGACATCGCCGAGATGAGTGGGCGCACGGCGCTCGAAGAAGTGATGTCGGGTGCCGGTAAAGTGACCGAGCTCGGCGCGCAACTCAAAGAGATGGAAAAGAAGCTCGAAGACGCGGCGTCACTTTCCGACGATGAGATGCAGTCACTTCTGGAAAAATACGGTGAAGCGCAGGCCGACTTCGAAGCCCGCGGTGGTTACGATCTCGAGTCGCGCGCAAAAGAAATTCTCACCGGTCTCGGAATTGGTCCCGACGACTACAATCGTATGGTCGACACATTTTCGGGCGGATGGAAAATGCGGATCACCCTCGCTAAAATCCTTGCGCTCAACCCTGACGTTCTTCTCGCCGACGAACCTACGAACCACTTGGATATGGAATCGATCATTTGGTTGGAAGAATGGCTTCGTAACTTCAAAGGCGCCGTCTTGATGACCTCGCACGATCGCATCTTCATGAACCGCATCGTCACTCGCATCGTCGAAGTCGCAAATAAGACAATTACGGTCTACGGCGGAAATTACGATTTCTACGAGAAAGAGCGCGCGATTCGCCGGGAACAATTGATCGCCGCTCACTCGCGTCAGCAAGACATGCTCGCTAAAGAAGAGGAATTCATCGCGCGTTTCGCCGCTCGCGCATCGCACGCGGCTCAGGTTCAATCGCGCGTCAAAAAGCTCGAGAAGATCGACCGCATCGAAATCCCGGCTGAGGCACAAGTGATGACGATCGAGTGGCCAA
Organism: Pseudobdellovibrionaceae bacterium; assembly: GCA_913774795.1. GTDB lineage: Bacteria > Bdellovibrionota > Bdellovibrionia > Bdellovibrionales > JAMPXM01 > CAJYOV01. The sequence continues at coordinate 268 of CAJYIL010000045.1, read as the reverse complement.
AGCCTCCGCGCGGCGGCGACGAAGTCGTCAAAATCGAAAATCTTAAAAAGATTTACGAGAAAGAAGACGGCTCAGAGAAGCTCGTGTTCGAAGGTGCGAGCTGTCTTGTGAAACGTCTCGATAAAGTCGCCGTAGTCGGCGTGAACGGGGCGGGTAAATCGACTCTCCTGAAATGTATTACTGGTCAAACGAAACCGACGAGCGGTGTGGTGAACGTTGGTGGCTCCATCAGCGTCGGCTACTTCTCGCAGTCCTCTCTCGATGTTTT
>CAJYIL010000044.1 GCA_913774795.1 Pseudobdellovibrionaceae bacterium | reverse complement strand
ACGCTTCTTCGACGACTGAGGCGGCGGCCGGCGCACGCTTGCGAGGTTTGAAGACACCGTTTGCGTAAAGACCCGCACCCACACCGGCGATCAAAACCGAAACGACGAGAGCGTTTTTTGTTGCGTTCGACAGGCCTTGGGCTTCGGGGCCGGAGGGACGAGGAACAGTGCGAGGATCGAGACGCGGGGGAGGCGCCACGCCGCCGACCTTCGTGATCTCGATGAAGCCTGAGTGTTCGCTCCACTGCGTGTGAGTTTTCTCGGACCAATCCTCTTTCGCGTCGGCGATTTTAACTTTGTTGCCGATGCCGGATTGGGAAACGCCCGACAGCGTCGTCGGTTTCACACCAGACGATGTCGTTGACTTCACTTGAGGTGAAACCGCCGGCTCAGATTTCTTCAAAGAAAACTTAAATCCCACAGCCTTTGAATCGGCTTTCCGGCGAGAAGGCTAAACTCGACTTCCGTGAAGAAACGACGAACGTCGAGAGGGCCGCGCGGAAAGTCCGGTTTTGAAACAGAACTCGAAAGTCGCGAGACACAAGTGCCGATGAGTTCTTGTAACCTGATATCAAAATCACACATTCAGTTTTCGCCAGACGTAAGGATTCGAAGATGAAAAAAACTGCCGTCATCGCGTTGTTTGCATTCGCTCTGTTGCCGTTCTCTGCTTGCAGCAGCAACAGCGACCAAGCCGCATACATGTCTAGCTCAACTGCCGAGCAAAACGCTCGCGAAGCGGAGCAGGCTGAGGAAGAGTTCGCGCAACTCGCGTCGAAAGAAGACGTTGCTCCGAAATCGCACAAAGCCGAAAAACACGGCGGCAAGCACGACGCGAAAGTCGTCGAGCACAAAAACGAAAAGAAGCAAAAAAGCGAAAAACACGAAGTCGCTGAGCACAAGACAGAGCACAAAAGTGCTGAACACCGCGAACCGGCATCGACTCACAAAACAGTCGAGCACCGCGAGCCACAAGCGGTTCACAAAGCCGTTTCGGGCGAGCGCGTTTATACGGTTCAACTCGGAGCTTTCCGCGTGAAAGAAAACGCTGAAAAACTCACGGCGAAACTCAAAGGCGAAGGTTTTCCGGTGATGATGATCGGTAAAGAAGGTTCGAAATCGGGCGAGCTCTACCTCGTTCACCTCGAACCGACTCCGAATAAAACCGAAGCTGAAAAATGGCAGTC
>CAJYIL010000043.1 GCA_913774795.1 Pseudobdellovibrionaceae bacterium | reverse complement strand
CTTTCGAAACCTTCGGATCGAGGTCTCGAATCGAAGCTTCGAGCGAGCGCTTTTTCTCGATCAACATCGCGAGTTTGTCTTGCTCCGCAGTGGCACCCGGTGCAGGCGACGTATCGTATCCGCAAGGAACGTTACCGCCGTACATGCCTACGCCCGGAGTGTATCCGCCAGCGATGTAACCGCCAGCTTGGAATCCACCACCGCCGCCACCGTAAAATTGCGCCTGCGCAACCGAAGTGAAGGTGAAATTGGCGACCAACAACAAGGCCGCGGCAACTTTGACTTTCATGACATTCTCCTCGTCATCGAATCGAGACGCTTCAATTGCGCCCACGACTCGCACAAATCCATTTGCTTAATCGTCATTCTCAACACGAGACTTAATCTGGACCTCAACATTCCCGACTCAAGTCGCACGAAAAGAACTTTAGGCCCCAGCTTCGCTCCTCGCCCCGACTGACGAACGTCATGTCCGTGTCTCAGAGTGAGACGATATCGAGTCCAATTTCCATAGGGAAACTCGACCGATTTCGATTTGCGTTGGTTCCTTTTAAAATCGTACACTACCGAAATCCATGGCGCCAGAAGTGAAACATTCCATCCTTTGTGTCGACGACGAAGTCGATAACGTCGACGCACTCGAGAGATTGTTCCGGCGCAAATTCAATGTGTTTAAAGCGACCTCCGCGGCCGCCGCGTTGAAGCTCCTGGCCCAACATCCAGTCACCGTCATCATCTCCGATCAGCGCATGCCGCAAATGACGGGCGTCGAATTTTTACAAGAATCTCTGAAGACGCACCCGAACGCGATTCGCATTTTACTCACGGGGTACACCGATATCGATTCGGTGATCGCGGCGATCAACTCCGGGCAAATCTACCGTTACGTGACGAAACCATGGGACCCCGTTGATCTTGCAAACGCGGTTGATCGCGCAGTCGAGCGCTATGAGATGGGCCTCGAACTCGTCGAGAAAAACCGCGCGCTTCGTGCGGCTCTCGAAGAATTGCAAACGCTCGATCAAGCCAAGAACCAATTCATGGTTCTCGTGAATCACGAATTGAAAACGCCTCTGACCTCGATGCTCTCGTTCACTGACCTCTTGAGCGAAACGCGCCTCGATGCCGATCAGGGCAAAATGCTCGGCCGAATCAAGGGCGCCGCACTTCGCCTGCAAGAGATGATCAACGATGCGCTCGAGTTTGTTTCGGCAGAGACATCGCAAACGCGCGTCGATCTTCGGCCGCTTTCATCAATCTCACTTTTCTCGCGAGCGTCACTCCCCGACATGGTGAACGTCGTTGCCCAGTCGAGACACGTCGACTTCGAAGTCTCGATCGAAAATCAGCAAGTGATGGCTGACGAAAAACTCATTCGAAACGTCTTCCGTCGACTCGTTCATAATGCCGCGAAGTTTGCTTCGGCGGGTACGAACGTGGTCGTAACCGGAGCATCGGTTGATGGCCGCTACCGCGTCTCGATCGAGAATCGCGGAGTTCCGATCGATGACGCTCGCATCGCTCAGCTCATGAAGCCGTTTACGTTAAATGAAAACACTCTCAATCACTCGATCGGAACAGGCCTCGGCCTCCCGATTTCGCTAGCGCTCTTGAAACTGCATGGCTCAACGTTGCGCTTTGCCTCGGAAGGCGACCGCGTCATCGTCTCCTTTGATCTCGCGCTCACTTAAGGATATATCTTGGTGCGATGGATCTTCGCAGCCTCCTCCGCTCATCTACTTCTGCCTCGCACGTCGCAATCGAAGCCAACCCGCGTCTCTCTCGATTGCTCTCTCCGAACCTTGACTCAGACGCTTACTTCGATGTGCTCGCGCGCTACTACGGTTTTTTCGCGCCACTTGAAGCGGAGTTACTCGCATCCCCGTTTGCGTTGAGCGATATGCGGGAGCGTGTGAAGACTCCCGCGCTCGTGACTGACTTAGCAGTGGGTGGTCGTTCGGTAAACGAGCTTCCGGTTTGTTCGTTTGTTCCTCCGATCTCAACGCGCGCGGAGCTTCTCGGAGTGATGTACGTGCTCGAGGGTTCGGCGATGGGCGGGATGCAAATCGCTCGTCACTTGGCAGGCTTTGAATTCACGCGCGGTCGCGCGTCGTTTTTCGTTTCGGACGGAGCTGCGGTTTCGGCGCGATGGAAGTCGTTCCTCGCGGAGCTTGAAAGTTTGCCGGAGTCGGAGTGGGCGTCCGCGAGTGCATCCGCGGTCCGGACATTCGAAGCCCTCGATCGCTGGATGGCAGGCTCCTGAGCCTCGCCTGCGCCTTGCACTGCCCGTGAGGCATGACAAGATTCTTCGCCTTATTTATTTTTATTTTTGCGATTCAGGTCCATGCCAGCGACGACTCGATTGCTCTTTCAATCGGTCGCTCCGTTCTTTGGCCTGTGAGTGAGCGCGGCTCGATCGCGGTCTCAAACGGCGCCGTCATTCGTGTCGCCGATCAAGGCTCGGTCATCCGCATCACCGGGATGAAGCTGGGCGTCTCTGTGGTTCGCATCGGGCTGATTCGTCTCGAAGTGAATGTTGTGAGCGAGTCTGCCTATCGGGTGTTCGAGAGCCTGCACGCGGCGCTCGAGAATCGACGCGGGCTTACACTTTCGGCGTCATCAGGCCAGCTGCGCATCTCCGGGCGATTGTTGCGCGCCGAAGATTGGGCCGCCGTCGCGGCCGCAGTTCCCTCAGCGGGTGCGGGCGCTTTCGCTTTCGGGGCGGCACTTGATCCGGATGTCGTGACCGCAGCCCGCAGCCTTTTAAATGAGCGGCTCAAAAGCGTCGGTATTACGAGCGCGGAGATTCGTTTCGGTTCAGACGTAATCGCAACCGTGGGCTCCAAAGATCTCGCGCTTCGCGCGGAGAAAGTTCTCTCGCCTTTCGGTATTCGCGTCGAAACCAATTCGGGTGTGTTGGCTTTAGAGCCGATGGTGCGCGTTCGCATCTTGGTCGCTGAAGTGAAGAAAAGTTTCTTGCGGAGATACGGCGTGCAGCTTCCCGAAGCGATCGGCGGAACATTGATGCCCGATCTTTCGCTCGGATTAAAATCCGCGGACTTAAGCGTACAAATGCTTGAGCAAAACGGATGGGGACGAGTGCTCGCTTCGCCGAATTTGCTCTGTCGATCCGGTAAAGAGGCGGAGTTTATGGCCGGAGGAGAATTTCCGATTGCGGTCTCATCGTTTCGCGCAAGCGAAGTCGTATGGAAGTCCTATGGAGTGCGCCTGCACGTGAAGCCGTTGGCCGATGTGTCGGGCCGCATGAGCATCGCGATCGAAACGGAAGTGTCGGAGCTCGACGACGCTCACAAAAGCAAAGATCAAATTCCGGGTTTATTCACGAACAAGATGCAGACTCACTTCGACCTCGCTCGCACGCGCACGATCGCTCTCTCAGGCCTCATCAAGAGTGGTCAGAGCAAGCACACTTCGGGTCTTCCGGGCTTGAGTTCGCTTCCGATCTTGGGGCCGTTGTTTTCGAGCCGAGAGTTTAAGGATGAACAATCAGAGCTTGTAATTTTCGTTACGCCTGAGGTGATGAAGGTGGATGACGATGCTGCTTCGGAGGTTGCGCCATGATCTTCGGACGTTATGGAAATCGGAGTGCCCAGTCGCCGGAGCCGTCTCTCGCTTCTTCGATGCCGGCGGGGTCGGCGCCGGCTGAGTTGGGGAGCATCTCATTGGCGGCCTCTTGCGCAGCGACGTTCGATGCAACGGAGTTCGCTCGGTTTCACGAGCGAGCTCTCGCAGCACTCGAGTCATTGAGCGCGACCGATCCGCTCTTACGCGTAAGTGAGTTCAATGCGCAAAACGCGACTGGCGAAGATGGGCACGCGCGAGCAGCGGTTGAGCGCGCGATATCTTCGGCTTCGTTCGAAACTCAAGTGCGCCTCGTCGCTGAATTCTTCGGTTCAGGTCCTCTCGAAGCTCTCTTAAGCGGAGATTGCACCGAGATCATCGTGAACGGCGCGGATTCAATTTGGTTCGAACGAGACGGCGTTTTACATCGACACGACGATGTCTTTCACTCCCCGCTTGCGTATCGCAACTTCATTTCACGCATGAGCCGCGAAGCGAAGATCAATGCGAGTCTCGACTGCCCGTTCGCCGACGGTCGCTGGCGGGATTTGCGCGTGCATCTGATCATTCCGCCTGCTTCAGGCGATCAAGCAGTCATTACGTTACGCAGGCATCCGAAGAATCCGTGGACGCTGTCGCGTTTGACGAATTCGAATTGGGCGACTCAAGCGCAGCTCGATGAACTCCTCAAGCTCGTGCATGAGCACAAGAATTTCTTGGTGATTGGCGGAACGGGCTCGGGAAAGACGTCAGTTTTAAACGCTTGCCTCAACGAGATCTCTCCAAGCGAGCGTGCGGTGATCATCGAAGATACCAGCGAGCTTGCGAAGCCTAATGGTGTTTCGACGAAGCTTCTGTCGAGGCGTGATCCTCAGGGCCATTTGCGCGAAGTCGATCAAAGTGAACTTCTCAAACAAGCGCTGCGCATGCGTCCTGATCGCTTAGTCATGGGTGAAATTCGAAGCGGCGAAGCAAAAGACCTCTTGATGGCATTTGCGACCGGTCACCAAGGATGCATGGGGACGCTTCACGCCGAGAATGCAAGACAAGCGCTGATCCGTCTCGAGATGCTCATCCAAATCGGTGCGCCTCAATGGAACGTACAAGCCGTGAGGTCGCTCATATTCCTCAGTTTGCAAGCGGTGGTGGTCGTCGGACGAACCCGCGAGGGCGTGCGACGACTCGAAGGTATCTACCGAATAGCGTCGCTTGAAGAGATTGGTTTCCTCATCGAACGAATGGCGTAAGACTAAATGACATGAAAATTATCATCACGGGTGCAAGTGGAATGGTGGGAGAAGGCGTTCTGCTTGAATGCTTGAACACTCCCGATGTCGAAGAAGTCTTAGTCGTCGGCCGCCGCGGATGTGGACACGCACATCCAAAGCTTCGCGAGATTTTGCACAAGGATTTTCTGAACGTTGCACCCATCGCCGATCAACTTCGAGGGTACGACGCGTGTTTCTTCTGCCTAGGTGTTTCCGCCGCAGGAATGAACGCTGAAGACTACCGTCGCATGACTTACGATCTGACGCTGGAATTCGCGAAGCATCTTGATCGAGGCATGACGTTTACGTACGTCACGGGTCTGTACACCGACTCAACCGAAAAAGGACGCGTAATGTGGGCGCGCGTGAAGGGCGCGACCGAAAACGAGCTGCTGCGGCAGTTTCCGCGGGGCTACATGTTTCGCCCAGGAGCGATGGTGCCCATCGAGGGGCAAACGAACTTGAAGCCGCTCTACCGCATCCTCTTGCCTGTCGTTTCGCTGTTGAAGCCGCTTTTGAAAAAACATGTGCTGCGTTTGCACGAGGTGGGACGCGCGATGCTCGCGTGCGTGAGGACGTCACCGAGAAAACACGTGCTCGAAATCGCCGACATTAAAGAGTTGGCGCGAGCTTAAAAAAGAGAGCGAGCGTGACTGGCCGGAGCCACGCTCGCTGAGGTGATAAGTTTTAAGCTCGGCGTTACGCTGAGCGATCGATGAAGCTTCCTTTTGGGTACAAGCCTTCTGGCTGACGCAAAGGAGCGCTTTCCGATTCGTTTGTTTCTGCTTCAGGTTTTGCCTTCATAAAGAACGCATTCGAAACTTCAGCCGCTAACGCCGCTTGACGAGTTTCCTTGCTCTTCCAGGCAGGCGAGCCGGGAGTTTGTTCAGCCAACGTGGTTTTCACGATGGGTTTTTCCGAGCCGGGCACGAATGAACGACTGGCCGGTGATTCCGATAAATCCACTTTCGTCACGCGAGCTGACGACGGGATGATCCCGCTGATCTTTTCCATGTGGCTTCTACCTCCTGTAGAATCGTCGAGTGGGCGTGAAGCATACTGCTTCGGCCTTCAAACAGCTGATCGGATCAGCTGTCTCAAAACTCAACGTCTCAAAACAGGAACTGGTCGTAGGTCTTACTTCGCCGTCGCGGTCGCGGGCGCCGCCGCCGGCGCGCCAGGCGCGGGCTTCGCCGCTGCCGCAGCCGGTTCGAAGTCGAGGGCGTAAGTCTCGCCGCCAAAGGTGAGCTCGAGCTTGCGTGGATCGCGTGGCTTCGTAGCGGCCGCCCGCTTTTTCTTACGTGGCTCGACACCTTTGAAGCTCAGACGAAGAGGTTTCTCGGCGCCAGATGACACTTTCGTGTCAATCCAAGCCCCACTCCCCGATTTGGTCTCGCGCTTGGTGAGTTTGCATTCGAGCGTGCGTTTGTCGGCCGATGAACATTCGTAAGTCGAACGCTCGCTATCGAGCACGTTCTTGCACGCGCTATCGACGGCGTTAATCACCGTATGGGTGAAGTGCGCCCGATCGCTGCTCGAAAAACGATCGAGCACGAACGGTGCGCTTTTCGCGCTTGCGGGCACCGACACATCGGCTGTCTTCGGTGCTTCTTGGCCTTTGGCGCTATCGAGCGCACCCGGCCCGTTCGCACGACACCGAACCCAACGACCGCTCATCGGCCGAAGCGGATCATAGTCGGGATATGTCGGATGCTTCATGAGCTTGTTGAGCGCATCACGCGCCGACTCTTGCTCGCGTTCCGATTCGTCTTCAGAGACAGCGGCGTTCGCAGACTCGTCTGCTTCAGCGACGCTCTCCGAGAGAATGCGGCCGACCCAAGAGCCTTTTCCGTGAAACTCGGCGCGAGCGGAGCTTGCGCTTGCGAACATAAGGAGTGCGGTCAACGCCGCTCCAGCCCGCATCACTCTGGCACCACGCCGTTGGTTTTGCCCTCGCTGCCCACAGATTTTTGCTCAAGCGATGGCGCCAGGCGAATACCGAGCTCGATCAATTGATCGCGCGAAACATTCGATGGAGATTCCGACATGAGGTCGGTCGCTTTCGCGGTTTTCGGGAAGGCGATGACGTCGCGAATGGCTTCGGTGTTCGCGAGAATCATCGTCAAGCGGTCAACACCCCATGCGATACCTGCGTGCGGTGGTGTTCCGTACTGAAGGGCTTCCATGAAGAAACCGAATTTGTCTTTGGCGTCTTCCATCGAAAAGCCGAGCGATCGGAACATCGCCGCTTGAACTTCGGAGCGGTGAATTCGAACGGAACCGCCGCCAATCTCGTAACCGTTACAAACGAGGTCGTAGGCTTTAGCAAGCATGTCACCGTAGACTTTTTCATTACCGTCGACGAGGTCTTGCATAAACTGATTTTGTGGAGACGTGAACGGATGGTGACGAGCCGCCCAACGTTTCGCTTGCGGATCATATTCGTAGAGAGGGAAATCGATGACCCACAGGAATTTATCTGAAGATTCATCAATCAATTTCAATTCGCGACCGAGGTGAAGGCGCAAAGCTGCGAGCGCCCCACAACAGGCATCCCACTGATCGGCGACGATGAACGCCGCACCTTTGCCGCCCGGAACGAGGCGCGCGAAGATTTTCTTGATCGCGTCTTCCGGCATCGCTTTTCCGACGGCCGACGTGAGTTTGCCGGTGCCATCGACTTTGATCCACACGAGACCCTTCGCGCCGTTTTTCTTCACGACGTCGACGAGCTTGTCGATCTGCGCGCGCGAGAACTCGGCTCCCTGCTCGAGACCAATCCCTTTCACTGATCCGCCAGAACTCAAGACGTCGTCGAAGACTTTGAAGCCCGTGCCTCCCGCAACCTCGGCGAGGTCCTGAAGCTCGAGACCGAAGCGAAGATCAGGTTTATCGTTCCCGAAGCGGTTCATGCACTCGTTGAACGTCATGCGAGGAATTTTGCCGATGTCGACACCGCGGAATTTCTTCCATAGCAACTGCGCCATTCGCTCATTCACACCCATGATGTCGTCTTGATCGACGAACGACATCTCCATGTCGATCTGCGAGAATTCAGGTTGACGATCGGCGCGCAAATCTTCGTCGCGGAAGCAACGAGCGATCTGGAAATAGCGATCCATTCCGCCAATCATCAAAAGCTGCTTAAGCGTTTGCGGCGATTGCGGGAGAGCGTAGAACGTTCCTTGGTTCACGCGCGAGGGAACGAGATAGTCGCGCGCGCCCTCAGGCGTTGATTTGTAAAGGATCGGAGTTTCGACTTCGATGAAGCCTTCATCCGAGAGATAGTTGCGAACCGTGCGCACGATCTCGTGACGCAGACGAAGACGCTGATTCAACTCGTGCGAGCGAATTTCGAGATAACGATATTTCAGACGCAAGTTCTCGGAGACGGCCGCATCATTGACTTGAAACGGAGGCGTCTTTGCCTCGCTCAAGATTTCGAGTGCATCGGCGACGACTTCAACTTCACCGGTCGCGATCTTTTTGTTCGCCATGCCTTCCGGGCGTTTGCGAACAACTCCGCTCACCGCGATCACGAACTCACCGCGAACATCTTTTGCGGCCGCCATCGTTGTTGCATTCGGATCGAGCACGACCTGGACGTAACCATCGCGGTCACGGAGATCGACGAACACGAGGCCGCCGTGATCGCGACGCGTATCGACCCAGCCCATCAGGTTCACTTTTTGGCCGTCGTTCGAGGCGCGAAGGCTTCCGCAGTAGTTGGTGCGCTTGAGCTCAGATACGAATTTCATATGAGGCGATCTCCAAAACCTAAAGAG
>CAJYIL010000042.1 GCA_913774795.1 Pseudobdellovibrionaceae bacterium | reverse complement strand
TCGAAGCGAAACATCCGCATGGTGCGATCCAACGCTTTCGCGCGATCCTCGTAAGAATAGGCTTGGACATCTGGATTTTGGTTCCAGGCTTGAATCGAGCGATTGAAAGCGACATTGGTTTCAGCACCGAATTCGCCCTCGGCATACCGAACTCGCCCCTCTCGAACGGATCCTGCGGCGTCGGTGATCGCGGCGACGGTACCTGAAACATACGTCTCGAAGACGTGCGGATAAAATCCGTAGCTCGGTAGGTTATAAAGAACGTCATGCGTATGCCCACCAGGCGCGCAGTGAGTATGTGTCGCACACAGAATGACGTTTTCTTCTGACCATCCGCCCGAAGGTTCCGAGTCAACGAGGCGGCGAAGAACCTCGTCACGCAACGCTTGCGTGACGAAACAAATCTCAAGACACGCAAGTGCGAACTTTGCTCCGCCCACTTGCAAAACCATCGCGCGTGCGTGGATCGGCAACCCGACGTCGAGCGCCCGGTGACTCGAATCGCCCCATCCCATCATGATCTCTCCGCGAGGCGGCGGCGTGATGCTTTGTTTGCCGAGACCGATCTTGAAGACGTCAGCCATTCCACAGCTCTTTCATGTAATCCGTTTCAAAAACGCCCGATGGGTCCATCGTTTGTCGAACACGGTGAAAGTCGTTCCAGTGTGGATAAAGCTCTGAGAGCTGTGGACCGCGCAGCGAGTGCATTTTTCCCCAATGCGGGCGTCCACCGTACTTCAGAAAGATCTTCTCCATGGCGGCGAAATAAGCTTGGTAAGGCATTCCGCGATACATGTGAACGGAGATGAAGGCGCGGTCCCCGCCTTGTGCCGGCGATAACCAAATATCGTCGCCTTTCACGAAGCGACATTCGATCGGAAAGTGCACGAGGTGCTTTGACGCCGACAGTTCACGCTCGATGTCGCGAACGACATCACGGAAAGACGAGAGCGGAACCCCGTACTCCATCTCGACGAACTTCACCCATCGCGGTGTCGCAAACACCCGGTGCGACCAATCTCGACGCCGATTGGCGCTCGAAAGCGAAGCGCACAATCGTGAAATGCCCGGCGCCCATGAAGGAACAAAGCGTGCGATGCGCGAGATTCCGTCGAAAGCCATGTTCTCGAGAACAACATCGGTGAAATGTTGCTTCATCGAAACCGGAAGAGGCTCTTCGCTCGAAACCTTGGTGAGCTTCTGCAAAACCGTTTTCGTGTGAGGAAACCAAAAGAATTCAAAATGCCGATGTGTCTCGTTATATTTCTCAACATTCGAGA
>CAJYIL010000041.1 GCA_913774795.1 Pseudobdellovibrionaceae bacterium | reverse complement strand
AACTGCTCAACAATGCGAGTCGGAACAACCGAAACATTGAAACCGCTGGCGTCAGGAGTCGCCGCCGCTTTGTCGTCTCCACCACCCGAAGCTGCTGCCGTCTCGGCGGCTGGCGCCGGAGCTGCCGCCGCTGCCGGAGCCGAGGCCGGCCCCCTCATCTGAGAGCTCTCAAGACGTGAGAGCAGATTCGAGATGACCTTTGTCTTTGTCTGGAGCTGCGTGCGTGGAGCGCCTTCGATCTTGACGTTCAAAAGATCGCCGACCATGCGCATTTGGTTTTGCGAAAACAAATAAGCGCCCTGGCCTTCCATGACCCACAGTGAGCCGGCATCCGCTTTTACGTCGGCTTCTTCTTCGAAGCGCTGACGGTTCATACGGCGGTACTGTTTATTATCGGTGACCTTCACGTTATCGGTTTCGCTAAAACGTGGTGTCGTGACTTTCGAGATCGGATCCTCGTCGTGACCGATGAGCGACTTCCAGGCTTTCGAAAGCGAAGCACATCCCGAGAGAACAAAAGCACAGGCTACAATCACTAAAATGCGTGTCACTGAATCACCTCAACAATGCCTTTGTCTTTCAAAATTCCCGCAACGATCTTTGACGTCGAAGGGATCTTCACTTTCACCGAGTCGCCGATGTAACCCGACGACTGCGATACGCCCGCGAGAGAAATTTGCCACTCGTCTGTTCCCGATTGAACTTTCACCGTGTCGCCCATTTTGACCGCGAGTTCGCGGCGAAGAGCCGAGCGGAAAACGATTTGCCCGGCCGAGATCGATCGCGCTGTTACTCCTGAAGACAAATCACTGAGCGCGATCGGTGCATCACTGGAAAAAGTGACATCTTTCATTTGCGTGATCAGATCTTCCGGCTGGATGCGCTCACCCACGCCAATTTCCCGAGCCGCGACCGGAACCGAACGACGAACGCTCAACTGTCCTGAAACCCAATAAGTTTGAACCGGAACATCCGACACCGAAACTTCGATCGGATACGAGAACGAGCCTTTCGGAAGTTCACCACGCGTACGAAGCGCCCAACGAGCCCCTTCGCTCAGTTTCGTGACGTTCGGAGTGACGAGACCTGAAATCTCGAACTCACACTCCGGGCATTGCGATTTGAACGCGGCCATCAATTGTGTTCGCAAATCCGCCGCACTCATCGACGCTTTTTTCTTTGTCACGGTTACGCGCGAGGGAATCTTAATGTCGAAGTGCTCGCCCAATTCAGCTTCAACAGATTCGAGATCGCCGCGAATGGATTCGCTGACGACTTCAGATGTGAACACACGCGACTCCCCTTGCGCGGGTGCATCGCTGAGTTTGATCGTGCGAAACTTCTCGAGCGCCGAGCGGCTCAAGCCTTTCGCGATCACGATGTCCGAGAGCGTGATGTCGGTTTTTGACATCTCGACTTCGACAACGGGCTTCACGGTTACGCGGTTCTCCGCATAACTCACAGAAGCGATCAAAAGAAGAACGAGAACTTTAATCATCTAAACTCACTTCAACTGGTTCATGTACTGGAGCATTTGGTCAGACGCCTGAATCACTTTCGAGTTCGTTTCATACGAACGTTGCGCCGTGATCATGTTCACCATCTCGTCAACGATGTTGACGTTCGAGCCTTCAACTTGTTTCGATGCGATTTCGCCGAAGCCGCCTTGGCCCGGTGTTCCCTGCTGAGGTTGACCGCTCGAGCCCGTGGGTGCGAACAAGTTCTTACCGAGAGCCTTGAGGCCTGCTGGGTTGATGAAGTTAAACGTGTTGATCTGACCGATGTTTTGAATGTCTTTATTGTTGCCGACGACGACCGATACTTTTCCGTCGGCACCCACATCAATCCCCGTTGTTCCTTGCGGGATCGTGATCTGCGGGATCAACGAGTTTCCATTTTTATCGACGATGACGCCATTAGCGTTCGGCTTAAACTGCCCGTCACGCGTGTAACCGACTTGGCCATCGGCTATCTGGATCGGAAAGAAGCCTGGGCCTTCGATCATCATGTCGAGAGGATTATTCGTGATCTTCGCGGCGCCGACTTCGAAGTCTTTTTGGACCGCCGCGGTTTTTACGCCGAGACCGGTTTGTACTCCCGTTGGTGAAACCGCGTTGAGACCGCTCGCAGCACCCGGCTCTTTTTGAGTTTGGTACAACAGGTCTTCGAACTCCGCGCGTGAACGCTTGAAGCCCGACGTTGAAACGTTCGCCAAGTTGTTGGCAATCGTATCCATGTTCTGTTGCTGCGCTTGCATTCCGGTTGCGGCTGTCGTGAGTGAACGAAGCATCTGGATTTACCTCTGTCGCGCCTACAGGCGCGCCTTTTTTATTTCAATTTCGGGATTTCGTTTACGGCCTTCCCGTTCATCTGGTCGTACGCAGAAATCGCCTTCTGCGTCGATTCGAAGACCCGGGTGGCTTGAATCATGTCCGTCATTTCGCGGACGATGTTCACGTTTGAACCTTCAAGCATGCCCTGGCTGATCTTGGCGTTTGCCGGTTCACGCTGTGGTTCGAGATTTTCTTTAAGCATGTACATATTCGATCCGACTTTGCGGAGAACGTCTTTGTTCCCGAACTTCGTCAGAGCCAAGCGGCCGAGATCTTGATTGCCGCTTTTGATCAGTCCTTCTGGAGAAATCGAAACGTCCGACTGATTGAGATCGAACTTGATCATGCGGCCTTCGGCCGGTGCACCTTCGCCTCCGTCTTTCAAAACAGGGAAGCCCTGTTTCGTTACGAGCGTGCCTTCGTTGTTGACCGTGAAGTCACCCGCGCGCGTGTAGCGAATGCCTTGCGGAGTCGCGACTTCGAAGAGTCCGTCACCTTCGATCGCGAGATCGAATTTATTACCCGTCACGCGAAGAGAGCCCTGTTCGAAGTTCGTGTAGGTGCCCGCAACGTCGACGTACGATTTATCGCCGCCTTGCGCATCGTAGAACGATTCAATCGAAGCGGGTACGCGCGGAACCGTGATCGTCGCGGGCTCTTTCTCGTAGGCGGTGAGATATTCTTTAAAGACCTGCTGGTCGCGCTTGAATCCGGGCGTGTTCACGTTCGCTAAGTTGTTGGCGATGGTATCGAGCTTCGCACTCTGTGCCATCGCTCCGCTCACCGCTGTGAAAATGCCCTTGCTCATGACCTGCTCCTTAGTCGAGCTTTCGCGGAGATCCTTCTCCGCAACACTATGTAGAGCAAGCCAAGTGCCACACAGTTCGTGGTCGAGCTTTCAGTTCTAGCCTCAAGTTATTCGCGCTCGTGCCGAGTGAGCGTCAAAATTCCGTCGAAATGCTCTTGTGAAGGCGTCATGAACGGCGTCACGACTTCGGTCGCGCGCCTCTTAGACTTCTCGCTCTTCCCTGAAGCGCACCTTAAGATGATCGAATGAAAAAACTTCTGCTCTTAGCTGTCGCAACTCTCGTTGCGGGTTGCGCGACAACGGCGCCGACGCCAACGAAAACGGTTCAACGCGCGCGCAGTGCGAAGCGCTTCGCGACGCGCGATCCGCTCGTCAAATCTGAAATCGCGAAAGAGCTCCAGAATCCTGAAGAGACGCCCGCACGTCTGCCAGGGCCCATCACGCTCGAGCGCATCGCGCAGATTCACGCGAAGCCGTCGATCTTGGGCGATCTTCTCGCGCAAAAAGGGTTGGCGCGTGCGATGGTCGTCGAGAATGAACCTCCGCCTATTCCTTTAAAAACTTTGAGCTCGCTCGAAACTTCGAACGTTCAAGTTTCGACATCGAAGAACGAAACGCCCTTCATCTTCGATATCCCGGTCACGTACAACGACCGCGTTTCGAGCTGGATCAAATGGTTTCAAACAGACGGAAGAAGCTCCTTCAAGAAGTGGCTTGAGCGATCGTCCCGTTATGTTCCGCAGATCGAAGACGAACTTCAGCGTGCGGGTCTCCCGCAAGATCTCGTTTACCTTGCGATGATCGAGAGCGGTTTTCGACCGGACGCCGCCTCTCACATGGGCGCGGTCGGTCTCTGGCAGTTCATCGCCTCAACCGGCCGTCACTACGGCTTGAACATCTCGTGGTGGATCGACGAGCGCCGTGACTTCGCAAAGTCGACTCAGTCGGCGATCGCGTACATGAAGTTTCTCAATAACGAATTCAACTCGTGGTACTTGGTCGCAGCTTCGTACAATATGGGCGAGACTGGCGTTCGCCGCTTGATCAAGCGCCACGGGACAAACAACTTCTGGGAACTCGCTGACAAAAAAGCGCTGCCTCGCGAAACGACCGACTATGTCCCGAAGATCATCGCGGCGACGTTGATAGCAAAGGCGCCGGCTTTGTACGGATTCCGTGAACTCGAGTATCAAGTCCCTCTCGCGTACGACACGATCCGCGTTCCAGGCGGCACCGACCTCATGAACCTCGCGGGCTATTTGGGAGTGAGCGGCAAGTACCTCATGGAACTCAACCCAGAATTGACAAGAGGCTTTATTCCGCGCGAAGTGAGAGGACACCAGATTCGAGTTCCGAAAGGCGCGTCGTTGATGGTGGCGCAATACTCGCGTTTGCAACAACAGTCGGCCCCTGGCATCACGCAAGAGGCGGCGAACTAAGCGGCCCCTAAAAGCCGCTCTTTGGCGGCTTGTCATGATCGTTCAAAAATACGGCGGCTCTTCCCTCGCTCGCCCCGATCAAATTCAATCTGTCGCAGATCGCGTGGCCCGGCTTCACGCCGCCGGCGAATCTGTTCTTCTCGTCGTCAGCGCGATGGGAAAAACCACCGACCAACTTGTGTCCCTCGCCTACTCGGTTTCAAGTTCGCCCAATCGCCGAGAATTCGACATGCTCCTCACGACCGGAGAACGCATCTCGATGGCGTTGGTGAGTATGGCTCTGAATGATCGCGGTGTCCCGTCGATCAGCTTTACTGGCTCGCAAGCCGGCATCATGACGGATGAACTGCATTCGAGCGCACGCATTACCGATGTGAAGCCCGTTCGTGTCGAAGCCGAACTCGGTCGCGGGCATGTTGTCGTTCTCGCAGGCTTTCAAGGGGTTTCACCCAAATCAAAAGAGATCACGACTCTTGGTCGTGGCGGATCCGACGTGACCGCAGTCGCGATGGCGGCCTATTTTAAAGCGTCACGCTGCGAGATTCGAAAAGATGTCGATGGCGTTCACTCCGCTGATCCAAATGTCGTTTCGGGCACGCGCCATCTCCCGCATCTTTCCTATGCTCAACTTTTGGATATGACTTTCTGGGGAGCGAAGGTTCTCCACTACCGCAGCGTTGAGCTTGCAGCACTTTTGAAAATTCCTTTGGTCTTGTGCATGGCGCACGGCGAACATGAACGCGAAACCGTTATTGACGAGGCGGCTCCAATGTACGAACAGGCTCGAATCATTTCTGTGAATTCACACAAAGACGTGCGCTGGATGACTCTCGATGTTCCCGATCTTGTGACCGCGTTCTCTCAAGTTTCGGCGGCTTTGCAAAAAGTGTCTTTGCCGCTTCCCCAGATGCTTGATTCTCACGTGGCCGGCGGGCGCGTCTCGCTATTGATCACCTCACCCGCCGAGACCCTCGGAGCGATCTCGCAAGTTTTGCCTCTTGCGACGGATGAACTCTCAAGCGTCACGGCGACATGCCAAGGAGCCTTCGCCTCGCCGCTCGCCGAGCAAGTCGCGCAAGCTCTCGCGCACAAATCGATTGTCGTTCACAAGATGATCTTCTCAGCGATGAGCCTGACCGTCGTCGTCGAGACGCGCGACCGCGATCGCACGCTCCAGGCGCTTCACGAGCTCACTTGAAGACGATGATCGTAAGCTGCTGCTTATGTTCGTCAATCTACGCCGGTTAACAATACTAAACCAGATCAGATTTATTTTTTGCAGAAGTGTCCTCAAGCTTCTCATCTCTGCACCGATAAAATGTGGGTAGTTGATGGAGGGCCGAGCATGCAACGATACGGAAATTTGAATGGAGACTCAGGCGTAAAAGCGTTTGAGATAACCGAGGAATCTATCACTGTTCAGTTTAGCGATGGATCGACGTACCTATACAACGAGATTCGACCTGGGAAACTTTCGGTCGATCGCATGAAAAGTTTAGCCTTGCGCGGAGAAGGCCTCAACAGCTTCATAAGTTCGACAGTTCGGAAAAACTACGCTGCCAAATTACGCTGAGCTGACTCAGTGCTAGGCGCAGTCACGAATCTGTATGCTGCGTAGCTTATGCAATTATCTTCCGAACCAATTCTCGCTTTTTTCGACTTTGACGCGCCTCCCTCATTCGAATTTTTAGGATTTCCTCAATTATCGGAAATTTAAAAAACCGATGGAGTTGCTTTGAGATTTAAGTCGCTCAACATTAGAATTTCCGCGAATAGCATCGTAATTCCCATGCCTAAACGGCTCGATACTTACCATGGGTTGAAGTTCCTGGAAGAGCTTCACGAAATACCTGAATCGAAACAATACCTTTTCGACTTTCGCGAAACCGGATTCTCAAAGCCGTTCGGCACACTGATCGTTGCGTCAGGCATTCGAAAATTCGTGAAGGAGCGGAAGGCGAGCTGCCAAGCAACAAGCTTTCAGCATCTCACCTACCCAGCTCAGATGGGCTTCTTCAAACACATCGGACTGGGTTGGGGAAAAGAGCCAGGAGAAGCGTCCGGAAACAGTGACTACCAGCCGATTACGACAATTTCCGTCGGAGAAATTCGACGGCGAGCATTCGACTTAGGCGTCGATATTGGAGATGTGGTCGAAGATGACGCTCGCAACCTCGCCACCATTTTGTGTCGAAATGTTTCTGCATCCGTGGTTGAGACGCTGACGTACGCGCTCCGAGAAATCATTCGTAATGTGATCGAGCATAGCCAGGCTGCTGATGTCATTTTTAGCGCTCAGTTTTTTCAGAGAACCGGTATTGTCGAAATTGCTGTTGTCGATGAAGGGGTTGGGCTGCGCCAAGCCCTCAGCAGAAATCCACATCTCTCTCCAACTTCAGACGAAAAAGCGTTAACGATGGCAATGCTGCCCGGCGTATCAGGAGCTAACTGGCCCGGGAAAAAAATTAAATTTAGTCGAGGTCATTGGGACAACTCAGGCTTTGGACTTTATATGACCAGCAGGCTCTGCAGCGACGGTGGTTCATTTGCTTTAGGAAGCGGGAGTGCCGCGCTGAGGTTGGCTGGCGGAGCTAAATCTACAGACAGCACGCAAATATCTGGCACGGCTGTTTGTATGGAACTAAACACTGCCAAGTTAGGTGACACAAGTCGGCTCCTGGCTGCCTACGCGCGCGAAGGTGCTGAGTTGGCAATTAAACTCGGAAATCCAGTCATAGAAACGCGCTTATCGGCATCGATCATGCTGAGCGAATACTTTCGCAAGAAAAAATAGAATACTCCAGGCGCTTCACGAGCTCACTTGAAGACGATGATCGTCTCCTGCATGCAATCCAGAATCTTCGCCTGGAATTTGGCGAACTCGTCGGTCTGCAGATCTTTCGCCTGAACATGCAGAACTTTGATCTCGAGGTGATCGGTGAACTTCACTTCGCCGCCGGGCTCGCTTGTGATCTCGCGCTTGAACGCGGACCATGGTGAATCGCCTTCGCACTTGATCGGCTTAGCGAGCTGAACATGACGGCCTTTGATTTTATATTCGCGATTGAGCTGCTGCGGGTTTGCGAGAAGTAAATCCGTCACGCGATTCGCGCGCCGCACGCGAAACCGCTCGACGAAAAATGGTGAGCGAATTTCAAACCCGGGCCCACTTGTCGTTTGCTCAAGTGTCGGTGCAAGCGAGTACGAAAACGGGATCGAGAGATCCTGCACGATCCGTGAAGTCAGGTCATAGCTCCCCATGCTCCAATCGACGACGCGCGACCGATCCGCGACCCATCCAATTAACGAATAATTGATCGCGCGTTTGTCGCTCCTCAGTTCGTTTCCGGCCCAGGCCTCCGCCGTGCGACCGCGAAACTCCGCGACACCTTGAGCTTTCCAATTTGAAAAGTCGATCGCTGTTGTGAATTTCATCTCGCCTTGATCTGACGACATGGCCGGCGTTTGATCGAGGGCGATCGAATCTGTGTAAAGCACGTAGGTGCGGCGCTTGGCGATATCGGCGTAGAGGGTTTGCGCCTGGCTTGTCGAATTGGTCGGATCAATCCAGTAAACTTGCCCGTCTTTTTCAGCGCGCACAATCGCGTGATTGACGTTCAAGACTTTGTCGTCGAGCGGACCTGTCTCGAACTCACGGCGACGCATGATCCAGGCGACGTGCGTATCGAATCCCATCTGCCGCAAGATCGCGCCAGTGCTGACCGAAAAATCTTTGCAGTCGCCGAAACCCATCGTCGTGATCGTCTCGAGACTGCGTGGATGCCAAAGGCCTTCGAGCTCGCGCCATTCACCGACATAGCGAATTTGCGAGGCGATTTCGCTCGTGACGGCGTTGATCTGATCGATCGGCGTTTTCTTCTTTTTGGCTCTCTCTAGAATTGACTCGTAGCTCTTCGGAAGCGGTGAGGTGAGGTCTTTTTCGTAAGCCGCCAATGTTTCCTTCGGGAATTCCGTCCAATCTTTCGTTGTCGAATACGAGAACCAAACGAAGTTTCGCGAATCGTAAAACTCATCACTCTCTTCAACGATATTTTTGAAATAGGTTTTTTTGAGTGCGAGGTGGATTTTGCGCTCCGACGTTTTCACGTCGAGATAGCCTTCGGGATCGTGAGCGTTGAAGAAAATCGGGCGCTCGGCTTCGACGTCTAGCGTGTAGCTCTGGTACTGGCGACCCCAAAGCGCTTGAAGGGTAAAGAAATAGCCAGGAATCACGGCTCTTCGTTGGGTCTCGACCGTTTTCAGATAAAGTTTTGAGCCGACATTGACACGAGGAAAACCGATTGTGACTTGATTGATGACATCAAACCCAGCTCCCCGACTCGCAAGCGGTTTGTCCTCGCGATCTTGTTTTGCGACCTCAAAGACTCCGTCGCGGTTAATGGTCTTGGCCTCGAGAACTTTCAGCGAGCTGATCGAAGAGTCGTAAGTGAAACGTGTGAGACCTTGAGATTCGCGCGCACTGTCTTTCAAGATTTCGATCTGCGATTCGATGGTGATCGTGGCCGATCCATCTTTGCGAATCTTGTAACTCCGCCTCTCGAAATTGACCGCATAGCTAGCTTCAGCAGGATCGGCCCAGCGGGCTTCAGCGTTGAGAGTCAGGAGCGAAAGAGCGAGCAGAAGGAGTGTGCGCATCCGGTGAGAATTGCATCCAGGTCGGGAGCCCGCAACTAGGCTTCGGCCACGTTGTTGCTCTCCTAACTCATATGCGTTCTTGCGTTGCGATGATCTCTTTTATAACGCTCCTCGTGAGCGGCAGTGTCTACGCAGCTGACACCTGTCAGGCCGTGTTTCGCTCGCACGGGCCTTTGCTTGATAATCGATACGGAAAGGCCTCTCAGAACCACGAATATTTCTATCTCAGCGGCTTAATTCCGACCGATGGATCTCAGCTCTGCGGGCCGACCTGCCTCTATAACGCGCTCGAGAAGTTTCATAATGTGGACGGGATACCGTCGCCGATGTGGGGCCCGCGCCGAATCGAAGATCTCGTCGAACATATTTTTCCGAACGGCGATCGGCTCGTCTCGAAGGGCGCACCTGTTTTCGACGTCGCCAATGCGATGGTCCGCGCACTGAAAGAAGAGAACATCGCTGCGAAAGTTCGACTCTTCACGAGCGTCGACCGTCATCCAGAGTACTCGGGCTCGGTGACTGCAGACGTCTTGCGCGACTCGCTTCGTGACGACACGATCGTCATCGCGGCTCTCGGCCGCTATCACGTGCACGATCCGCGAAACGCTCGTGCCTCTCGACGCAACTCAGGACACTACGTGATTATCGCGGGCTACCATCCCGACCATCCTTCGGAATTTTACGTCATCGATCCGATGTCGCCTCGTCGCTTTCGCCAGATGCTGATCAAGAAGGTGAAGCCCGATGCTTTCGCCGAGCCCACCTATGCAGTTTACTTTACCGACCAGCGCGAAGGCCCTGACTTCGTGTTGATCGAAGAGTTGATCACGGCCCGGAGAAAACGATGACGTATCAGCAGATGCTTGTGCTCGATCACTTTTTCATTAATGCGTCTGCGGAGGATTTCGAGGCGCTTAAAAAGCTGAAAGAGTTCATTCCTTACGGAGTTCGTCATGACGTTGTGAAAGCGGCTGACGATCAGTGGGAAGGCTTGTACCTCCGCTCACGGCCCGGTTCGTATTTCGAAATTCTTCGGGATCGACGCCCAAACGCGCTTGGTCTCGCTTTCCAAACAATTGACCCCATGATTTTAGATGCGGCGAAAATTACCGAAGAACTCGCGCTCGATTGGAAAATTCAAAATCGGAAGTCGGCAGACGGCCAACCGTGGTTCGACTACATCTCTATCAGTTCGACTGAGCTCGACTCTCTCTTCGTCGCTTGGATCATGAAATATTATGTTCGCGACCGAAAGCCTGTCGGGACGGTCATGCCGCGTTCGATTGATCGCTGGGTTTCGCTCGAGATGACTCTTGGGAGACGACATGCCGATCGCGTGAGTCACGAGAGCCAATGGTTCCCCGGCACTCGCGAAATCACCAACGACGCGATCCAATTCACCGTGCCTGACCGCGACGGTCACCCGTTCGACATTCGCATCCGTCTGATCGATGGAGATGCGCGCTTCGAGTTCAAGAAAGCCATCATCGACCTCTACGACACCACCGCTATCGAACATCTCACCCCGATACAACTCGGTTCGTTTACCCTGACTCGGTCAGGTGACTCCCTTATTTTAACCCGCTAAGCCACCCTCGCCACGCTGCCCAAGTCTTTGATTCGCCAGGCCAATCGGGCTCAACTCATTTTTCTTACAAACACGACTAAGAAAACCGGGACTCGTTCGTAGCTCTATCGAGCGGCGCGCGAGGTTGACTTCAGTGGATCGAAGAAACGATTGGCTTCAAAACTTGCATGTCACGCATGAGTCGCGCTTGCTTCGGTACGCGCGCCGGTGGGTGAGCGAGGAAACTTCGCGCGAGATGAATAAAATCGACGCCCTTGTTATCTCTGGTCAGCAAATCGACAAAGCCAACCGGAATTTGGATCGACTTGTGTTTATAAGCGAGTGACTTAAATTCTGTGAGTTCGTTTTGCATCGATCCAGTGGCTCGACCGAGTTCAATGCCCATATCCGCTTAGACGTCGACTAGCGAAAACCTTGCAGCTCAAAAAACAAAAGCCCAAGCGGGAGGGCTTGAGCTCTTGAGTTTGGCGCTTCGTTGTTTCGTCAGGTCGGACCACCCGCGAAACACGCCTTTGAACCTTAAGGGAGAGGCGGCACATGGGGATACGTGCCGCCCGAGAAGCCGCGCCTTGCTTTGGGGGAGGAAGCGCGCGGCTACTGCTTGTGTTCGCATCGCCGCTGGCGATGCCGAGCTTTTCACAAGCAAAAAGCTCAGATTTTAGTTACCGAGGACAAGGAGAGCAGCGTCTCGCCGGAGACACTGCTCAAGAGAGCGCGCCGACCTTAAGAGCGGCGCGCGCGTGGGCGATTAGTGCTCAGCTTCAGTGCGAGCTGCTTTTTTCGCAGCTGGCGCTTTAGCTTCGGCTTTCGCGTCAGACTTCGAGGCCTTCGCCGCGAGTGCTGCTGGTGCCGCTGCTTTCTTAGCAACGTCTTCAGCGGCCGCTGCGCCTTCAGTCTTGTCGGCGATGACTGCATCTGGTGCCGCAATCATGTCTGCTGCGATGACGCCGATCTTGTTGAGCTCGAGGATCTTGCGACGGAGTTCTTGTGCCGCAGGCTTGTTGTTCTTCAAGAACTCTTTTGCCTGATCGCGGCCTTGACCCATGCGCTCACCGTTGAGTGAGTACCAAGCACCCGACTTCTCGACGAGTTCGTACTTCGTAGCGAGGTCGACCAAGTCGCCTTCGAACGAGATGCCTTCGCCGTACATCAAGT
>CAJYIL010000040.1 GCA_913774795.1 Pseudobdellovibrionaceae bacterium | reverse complement strand
CCAATTCCTCGCATCGCCTCATGACCTCGATCAACTCTCAGAGAATCTCACACGAAACGCTTACGGAATTGTCACAGACCTCCTAAAGCGGCTTTGCGAAGAGTACGAAGCGCCGGGCGTTCAAATTGTAGCGATGGGAAAATGGGGCGGCCGGGAGCTCGGGCTTCGCTCCGATTTAGATTTAGTTTTCGTGACACCTGACGAACCCACCCCGAACGACCAAAAACTTGCGAGAAGATTTCTGGCGAGAATGACCGAACCTCACCGCGGCGGCAGCATTTATGCCGTCGACATGCGACTCCGCCCCAGCGGAAATGCGGGGCCGATCATGATTTCGCAGAGTAAGCTGCGCTCGTATCTTGAAACGGAAGCCGCCGCATGGGAACGCCAAGCCTACTTGCGCGCGCGCCCGCTCCAAGACCTAGGCTTTTCTCTAGCCGCGATCGGCGCCGCGCGCGGAATAAACGAAGAGGACCGCCGTGAGCTCGCGATGATTCGATCAAAGCTCTTCAACACTTCGAAGCCCGGAGAAATCGATCTTAAGCTGACCGACGGAGGTCTAGCCGATGTCGAGTTCACGACACAGATCGCACTCCTCTCCAGGAAGGAATTCTCGATAGATCCTTCGACATCTGGCATGATGAAACTGCTGGAGAAATTAGACGCGACATGGGCTGTGATTGGATCAGAGCTGCGTGAGCGGTATCGGTGGCTGCGGAGCCTCGAACAACTCTTTCAACTGACGACGAGTCAGTCGGGATCGAAACTCCGTCCGAGATCCGATGAGTTTCGAAGACTGGCACTCGTGATGAAATGCGAACCCGATGAACTCGAGGCGCAGATTCACGAGCACATGAAACGAGTGAACGCGTTGTTGAGATCGACGACGCCCGCTTGAAAGGACTCGAGCGTATGACATCGACTTGGATTGTGACAGCACTCCTAACTTGCGCCTCTCTCGCAAAGGCGCAAACCCCAACCCCGCTCCCCGTCGCGACGCCTCCCATCGTCGGAATGAACGTCGATTCAGCGCAAGCAACTTCATCTTCGTTTCCCCCGAGCATGAACTTGCCACCAGGCGTAGTCCCGATGCCCACGCCGATCTATAATCCCAGCGCGACTACGAACCGCCCAGTCGGCACTTCAGGAGCACGACCGAGCAACGTGCCGCTGAACTATCCTCCCGTGATGCCGTCGTCGATGCCAATGAACGGCTACGGCAACGCTCCGGCTCCCTCGAATCCAGGGAACCAAAACAGTGGCGGAGGCGAAGCGCGCTCTGAAATTATCGCGGTTCTTCCTCCAGCTCAGCGACCTCCCGAAACCCGTGCGGTACTTCGAACATCGGTCGGCGATATCACCGTTCGACTCGACCGACTCAACGCACCCCAAACCGTCGACTACTTCGCCGGCATCGCAAAAGGCGAAGTTGATTTTACCGATATCAAAACGTCAAAGCCGGTGAAACGACCGTTCTACAACGGACTGATCTTCCACCGAGTGGTGAAGAACACGTTGATCCAGACGGGTGATCCATTCGGAAACGGTCGTGGTAACTCCGGCCGCACTTTGCCTGACGAGATCAAACCTTCGATGAAGTTTGATCGACCGGGCTTGGTTGCGATGGCGCCGATGCGTGAAAGCAATGGAACAAAGACCGCGGCAAATTCAAACTCATCGCAGTTCTTCATTACTCTTCGTGAGATGCCGGAGTGGAATGGTCAGTACACCATCTTCGGCGAAGTCGAAGACGGCCTCGATGTCGTGCAAAAAATAGCGAATTCGAAAGTGGGTCCGACCGAAAGACCGATCAAGAGAATCTACCTTGTGGCTGTCGATATTCTCGAAAGCGCGAAGTGATCAACGATTTGACAGGCGCACGCGCGAATGCGCCTGGGGGCCCCGAGTGACGAAGAACAGCCCCGTCTCAATCTGAAACACCTCACTTAACTGTTTATTTTCAGGCCCATTTTGCGATCGCGATTCGGGCACGCAGGGCACCGGCGTTGCAATTCCATTCGATCATGGAAAAGCAGACACGCGTTCTTACATTGGTTTTTGCGGCACTCACTCTGGCCGTCGTCTTCGGAGCCTCTCGCGCGCAAGCGGATGAACCCGGCGTCGTGAGCCTCGGCCGTTTCAAAAACGCGAAGGGTGAAGATGTCGAAGCGGCTTACCGAAAGTCGTCGCGCGCAAATCTCTGGAAGAACCGACCGTCGGTTCTTTTAGGACAAGGCGCTGCTCTGCGAAGCCAAATCCGCGCGCAATGTACTAAGAGTGGAAGTGCCGTCGTCAACTTCGCATTGAAGCAATATCCGGTTGAGTCGACGACCTTCAACATCGCCGTAGGCCTTGCGGCAGGCGAAATGCTAAAAGAAGATCCGGCGTACGTTCGTCACTTTGTCGAACAGAACTATCTCGATCCGATGGGTCACGTGTCGTTCATGGGCTTTATGCTCGGAAACCGCGCGGCCGCGTCTCTCTTCTCGATGTCGGGTTTGACCTACGATCCGTGCCGCATCTTAAAACGCAATCCGCTATCTCCCGTTGAAGCCTTCGAAGAACGCCAGTTCCAAAAATACATGCGCTTCGTCGAAGGTCCGGTTGGCATGGCCGCCGGTATGTTGTTGAGCGATATCGGTCGCCAAATTCTCACTGATCCGAACATTAAGACGTGTGCCCGCCTTCAAGTCGGCGCTGTCAAAGGTTCGAGTGCACGAGAGAAAGCCGTTCATGCTTGCGATGAGGCTTATAAGTCATGGGTGATGGAAGGCGGCGAAAAGATTCGTGAGCTTGTTCCCGACATGATTAACATGGGAGCGGTCGTCACGACGCTTTCACTCGGCAACATGGCGAACTCGCAAATCGTCCAACCAACTGCTCGTATGGCGGGCGCTCTCGCGAAGAAAGCGGCCATTCAAGCCGGCGCCCTCGCTAAAGGTGGCGCGGTCAAAGTCGCAAACGAAGCGAGTCTTCTCTTCTTCCAGGCAACTGGTAAAGCCAGTGCGAAGTATGTCGTGTGGGAGGGCTTGAGCACAGCCGTCACTCTCGCATCGAAGATTCCGGCTCCTCCCTCTCGCTTTATCGCGTTTGTTCGCTTCGGGGTCTCAAACGTCGCGAGCATTTACGTCTTCAACTGGCTGAACGAAAAGTTCACGCCGATCATCAAGAAGCCGATCGCGATCTTCATGCATGGTTCAGATATCGAAGCGACGTTAAAAGATCTCGATGAGGAGGTCGCGCGCACGCGAGCGAACGGATGGGTCTACGCGGCGAAAAAGAAACCTGACTATTGTGATCCGAAAGCACTTCAGGCGAGCTGGCAGCTTCAAGCGTCGATGGGCGGTATCCCGTTCACGCCGAAGGAATGCTACGAGACAACTGAAAAGCCTCATGAATTGATCGCGCGCCTCGGTAAACAAGAGAAGAAGTGGCGCGATTTTATCATGACCGATGTCATGGTGGCGGCGAACAACTGGACCGACTACGTCTTGAAATTCGCGAATATCTACACCGATGCACGCAAGTTCTACTTCGATATCCTGAAGCGCGTCTGGACGATTCGAAATCGCCCGAACGAGCCCGACGAGTTGAAACAGCGGCTGCCGCTCGGAGGCATGGACGTCAACTTGCCGGAGTGGCCAACGCGCAAAGCCTGCGACTTGCCTGAAGAGAACAAACTTCTCCTCGCTCTCGCTATTGAGGAAATCAATAAGCAGATCACGGATTCACAAAAGCCGACGATCCAAATGCCGACTCTCTCGTGGAAGCCGCAGTGGAATTGGAAAAAAGGCTCACTCCCGCGCGTCACACTGTTCGAGTCAAAAGATGATGGCCGACTGAACAATCCGCTCAGCGTTGACCGTCTCGTCGCGGTGAATGATCTCGTGAGTCTTAAAGAAGGCTTCAAAGCACTGGTTTGCTCTTACAAACTCGAGAACATCGAACGCGACTTGAAGAAAGGCGCCGCCCAAGCGTCTGCGGATGAAATCGAGAAGCTTCGCTGGCGCCGTTTCTACAACTCGCTTCGTCTCCTTTACTTGAATCTGAACGCCTACCCTCACTTTGACCGCATCGCTCAAGAGAGCGATCCGAACAACGAGGAGTACGAAGAGCTCGCGCAATCGAACGTCTACATGCGAGTGAATATGATCCTGTCGAGCCAGAAATATGGCGGGCCAGAGCCAATGAACCCTGGTGTTGGCTACCTGAAGAGTCGTCGCTACGACCCGACCGACATCATTCAATCGATGAAGAACGAACACCCGATGATGTTCGGTCAAATCGACACAGGCCACATGCCGGAGTACTTGTTGGCTTCGATGATCTGTGGACCGAACGCCGGTCAATCGATCGTTAAGAAAGCGCACTGGAGTGTCGAGTTCCGCCCTCCTCGTGTGATTCCGGATCTCGGGATCGACATCTGTAATATGCAGTACAACCCACAGACGAAAACGGGCGCGGTGAAACGTTTCCAGATCGGTCGCCCGGATTTCCACCTTGTTGGATCAGAGCGCCCTCATTTCGACGCTCACATGAGCGAGTGGATGATCAAAGGCAAGAAGTACACCGGCCTTCTCGAGATCTTGAAAGATCACGCGCATCCATCGATCGTCGGCGGCAATAGCGAATCTGGAATTGTTCAGTGGTGGACAAAATACTTGGGCTCGCAGGCCGAACCTATGTTCAAGCAATTCCGCGCGGAATTTGTGCGCGAGATCTTGAACAAGAAGTTCTTTGCCGCGATCCAAGACACGTCTCGCTCGAGCGAAAAACACTGGATTGTTGCCAACGTGAAAGGCCTCCCGAAGGGGATCAACGCGGCCATTAAAGAACAGTTAAACGAGCACTTGGCGATGATTGATCCGATCATTCGCGGCAAGAAACTCAACGCTGAAGATGAGGCGAAGTATCAAGCGATTTACAAGGCGGTTCAAACGCACTTCCAGATCGGCCTGATGATGCTCGCTCCGCCAACGAAGTTCTTGAAGCCAGCCATCGTCGCTTATGCGAAAGCACCGGCGGTCGATTTTGATCCAAACAAGTGGGCGCCGAACGACTGGACACTCGCAGAGGCCACTCCGAAAAACGAAATTGAGATTGCGGCGGCGAAAGTCTCAGGACCGATGGATGAAACTTCGGTGAACGTTTTCAAGCTAAACCAGATCGATCTTCGTCACGCGCTGATCAACCTTCAGGAATTCGCTAAAGCGAAGGCGAAGGAGCAAAACCCGCAGGCCGTCGCGACGTTGAATCCGATCATCGACGCGATCATCGCGAACCTCGGTTCGATGGTGACGGATATCGACAGCTACCACGGCTTCTTAGTCAGCGTTCGCTTGGAGATCTCGGATTAATGCGAGCTGAGCGTGGCACTGAAATAGCAACGAATTTGAACAGAAGTCAGAGATCACGCAGTTAGGGACTGGAAACGAATTTAGAGGCCCCTCTTAGGCTCAAAGCCGGCAGCGGTGGCTCATTTTGGTACGGATAACGGTTTTAGACTTTAGAACCCTTTTGGAGGCTCAGATGAAGAAGATGTTGGTACTCGCTCTCGCGTTCGTCGCATTTGCAGGTCAAGCTCACGCAGCAGGTCCTGAAGGAAAAGGTAAAGCAGAAGCTATTAAAGCTCGCATCCGCGAGAAAGCGAAAGAAGACGCTGTTCGCGCTAACCACGTGAACCCAGCCGTTGCTGAAGTTTCGGCGAAGATCACTGAATCGCGCCTCGGCTCGCAACTCAACGGTAACCAGTCGCACGGTCTTGAGACGGCTTTGAAAGATGCTCTCTTGCTCCGCACGGCTCGTGAAATCGTTGCGGCTCAAAAAGCCAATCCAAAACTCGAATCTCTGAACAAAGCTCGCCTCGAAGGTCTCGCGAACATCGGTACGAAAGTATCGCCAGCAGCGAAGAACCTCGACGCAGAGCTCGCGATTCCATCTCAGCGTGCAGAACAAGCTTATGTTTCTCTCGTTGTCTCAGCCGGCAAACAAGCGGCGAACTGGCCAGAAGCGACTCAAAAGAACATGGTTCAGTTCCTCGAAATCGCAAACGACGCGATTCGCTCGGGCAAATCAGTTGAGCAAGCGATGGAATTCGCGAAGTCTGAGTTGAAGCGCCTCGCGAAAGTCGACATCAAGATCGAAGACATCCGTCGTCTCTGCAAACTCGTTTAATCTCTGTATGAAAACATCTGAAGTCTCGACG
>CAJYIL010000039.1 GCA_913774795.1 Pseudobdellovibrionaceae bacterium | reverse complement strand
CTGTCGAGAACTTAGACACTCCTGTAAACCAGTCAAATTGGTCGGTGACAGTGTGTTTTCGGGCCTCCTACACTTTTCTCATTCGTTATCTCACGGGAGTTTCTGATGCGCGCATCTCGATTGGTCTTACTTTCTCTCCTCGTTCTCGCCCGAACGCTCGACGCAGGAGAAGTCGTCTCGGTTTTCCCGACGGGCTCGGTCAAACACGTGCAGCAAGTGACGGTCAAGTTTTCATCCGACATGGTCGCAATGGGTGATCCTCGCTCGAAAACAGATCCCCTGAAGATGGAGTGCAACGAAGCGACGAAAAGAAACGAAGTCGACTCCGGCGAAGATCAAACCGCGAAGAAAGTTTCGAAGACTCCTCGTTTCACCACTCGCTGGGCCGACACGAAAACGTGGTCTCTCGATTTCGATAAGCCGCTTCCCGCCGGAATGAAATGCACTCTTACGGTCAACGCGAACGCGAAAGACCTCGCCGGCAATTCTGTGACGGCCGTTGGACCCTACACATTTTCGACGAATGGGCCTGCGCTTTTAAGCGTGAGCCCCAACTACGGAAGTATCGAGCCTGATCAATACTTCGTTCTTCAGCTCGATGGAGAAGTCGATACGGCCTCACTCGAGTCGGGTGCTTACTTTGAAGTCGAGGGGCAGCCCGGAAAAATTGGCGTGAAAGCTATCACCGGCAAGGATCGCGAGACCGTCATCGGA
Source organism: Pseudobdellovibrionaceae bacterium (assembly GCA_913774795.1). Classification (GTDB taxonomy): domain Bacteria; phylum Bdellovibrionota; class Bdellovibrionia; order Bdellovibrionales; family JAMPXM01; genus CAJYOV01. The sequence goes on along the minus strand of CAJYIL010000039.1, from coordinate 3,772 downwards.
GCCGCGATCGAAGACAACTGGAACTTGTCGCGCTACAAACAGCTCGCAAAAGAAAAGAAGTTCGATCAGCTCAAAGACTTCACCGTCATCGCAGGCCAGCGCCGATTCCCCGAGGGAAAAGTCGTGACCCTCAATTGGACCAAGAATATTCGTTCGAAATCAGGTCTCCCTGTCGAAGAAGAACAATCGTTTAGTTTCGAAACTCTTCCTCCGTTCGAAGCGAAACTGAATTGTGAACGCAGCACGCCTGATCGCCCTTGCAATCCTATTCTCGACATTTCGATCAACTTTTCAAATCGCGTGAAGATCTCTCAACTGAAGGGCGCCAAGCTTGTCGGAGAAAAAGGTCAGTCATGGACGCCGATTGAAATCGCGAAGGGTGATCAAAACAAAAATTTCGGCGCAAATGTCGGTACGAAAGGCAGCGTTCAAGTTGGAGTCATCACGAACTTTGCCGATCAGCAGGTCAATTCCCTGACGTTCAAAGGCCCTTTCCCTGAAAAGATGAAGATGCAGGTGCAACTTCCGAAGGGAATCAAAGATGAACTCGGTCGCTCGCTCATTAACGAAAACAAATTTCCGCTCGAGACGGGCACCGACGAGTACAGCCCTCTGATGAAGTTTGCGGCGACATTCGGAATTCTCGAGAGAAATGCTGATCCTGCGTTGCCGGTGAGCCTCCGAAATATCGAGAAGCAGCTTCCGGGCACCAAAGTGGCTTACGACGGAAAATCTTTTACACTCGGATCGAACGCGACGCCCGCTCAGGTGATCGAGTGGCTTCATCGCCTCGACGAGAAAGAAGGCAACTACGAGAAACGAAATCAATCGCTCTTAGCGGGCGAGAAAACAAAACCGTTTTCGCTCGCGAAGCCGGGCGGCGACCGCGAGTTTGAACTTGTCGGTATTCCGATGAAAGAGCCCGGCTTACACGTCGTCGAGTTTTCAAGCCCTCGCCTCGGAGCGAACTTGATCGGTGCGGGTCAGACGATGTACGTGGCATCGGGCGCGCTCGTGACCAATCTCTCGGTGCATTTCAAAAAAGGCCGTGAGTCATCTCTCGTTTGGGTCACCGCACTCGATTCGGCGAAACCGGTTGCAAAGGCAGCCGTGGGTCTCTTCAGCCGCGACGGCAAACAACTCGCGAAAGGAACAACCGATGCGCAAGGCATTTGGCGTGTTGGCCGAGTGGCGTATCCGTGTCAGCAGCAAAATGAGAGCGAAGAAGAGTCGTCTTATTCATCTTGCGAGGTCTATGCGTTTGCGAAAAGCGGAGACGATTTCTCTTTTGTCTCGGACCGCTGGTCTCGCGGAATCGAAGAATATCGGTTCAACCTCTCGCGCGAGTACTTAGCGGCGCAGTGGGGGCCGGTACTTGCGCACACGATTCTTGATCGCGCGCTCGTTCAGGCGGGTGACACGATCAACATGAAGCACTTGCTTCGCGAACACACCGGCTTGGGATTTAAAGCGCTCAATCCAAAGCGTCTCCCGAAAAACGTTCTGATTGTTCACTCGGGTTCGCGCAAGACCTACACGTTGAAATTCGATTACGACAACGCCACGGGTTCGGCGACTTCGACCTTCAAGATTCCGAAAGAGGCGACTCTTGGGATGTACGAGATTTATCTTTCGAACAAACCCGACCTCAAGAAAACAGAGGACGCCGAGGATGCGTTTGATTGGTCGGCCTTAAATACCGGTCGCTTTCTCGTGAGCGAGTATCGTCTTCCGTTAATGGAAGCGACGGTCAAAATCGCCGGTGCACCTCTGATTCAGCCATCGACAGTCGGCGTCGATCTCTCGGCGAACTATCTCTCGGGAGGACCTGCGTCCGGTTTGAAAGTGAAACTCCGCGCCGGACTTGAATCTTCGAGCTTTACCCCGGACGTTCCCGGTGCCAGTGACTTTACGTTCTTCTCCGAGCAAACAAAGCCGGGAACCTCGACGCAAGATCGAACCGTGAATCAAGACGAAAAGTTCGTGAGCAACCAGGATCTCAGCCTCGATAAGTCGGGCGGCGTGAAAGCGACGATCAAAGGCTTGCCGGCGATTCGTCGAATCAGTGCGCTCGTTGTCGAGATGGAGTACCGCGATCCAAACGGTGAAATCAAAACGGCGACGTCTCGCGAAACGCTGTATCCGGGAGCGGTCATCGTCGGACTTCGATCCGACACCTGGATGGCCGAGCCAGGCAAAGTTGCGGTTCAAGGTATTCTCACGGACCAAGCGGGCAAGATTCTTCCGGGTCGCATGTATTCGGTGAGCGCATTCAGCCGCGCTGATCTCACTCACCGAAAGCGTCTGGTTGGAGGATTTTATTCCTACGATTCGCAAGTGATTACAAAATCACTCGGGCAAATCTGTACGGGAAAATCAGATCAATACGGGCGCTTTGAGTGTCGCGCAAAGAATATTCAACCCGGAGAAGTCATCCTCGAGGCGAAGGCCGTCGACGAAAAAGGTCGCGCGACGTTCGCGTCGGTTTCGATGAGCGTCTATGGCGAAGGGCAAAACTTCTGGTGGGCGCCGAGTGATTCCGACCGCATCGACGTCATCCCCGAGAAGACACGCTACGAGCCGGGTGAAAAAGCGACGCTGACGGTTCGATCTCCGTTTCCGAAGTCGACCGTCCTCGTGACTGTCGAGAGAGAGGGTGTTCTTGATTCTTTTGTGACCCAGATCACGCGCGAGAAGCCAACGATTGAAGTGCCGATCAAACCGAATTTTGGACCCAACGTATTTATCTCGGCGCTGGCCTTGCGTGGCCGGGTCGGCGAGCCTCAGGCGACGGCGCTGATCGATCTCGCCAAGCCGTCAATGAAACTCGGGATGACCGAAATTCGCGTGGGCTGGAAAGCGCACGAATTAAAAGTCAGCGTAACCACGGACAAAAAGAAATACCAAGTGCGCGAGAAGGCGACGGCCACGATTCAGGTCGCACGTGCGCTTGACGGTAAACCGGCGGCGGGTGGAGAAGTTGTGCTCGTTGCGGTCGATGAATCGCTTGAGCGCCTTCGCCGAAATTGGTCGTTCGATCTTTTGTCGATCATGATGGGCCAGCGCGGACTTGCGGTCGACACGTCGACCTCTCAAAACCAAGTCATCGGAAAACGTCACTTCGGCTCGAAAGCAAAAGCGCCTGGAGGCGGAGGTGGTAAAGCAGGCGATGAGTCTCGACAGCTGTTTGATCCTCTGCTTCTCTGGAACGCGCGCGTCAAGCTTGATGCAAAAGGGCAGGCAACGGTGGTGATCCCGCTCAACGACTCTCTGACGAGTTTTAAAATCATGGCCGCCGCAACGAGTGGTCTTGAACTCTTCGGCGATGGTTCGACCCGAATCGAATCCACGAAAGATCTCATCATTTACTCTGGCTTCGCTCCATTGGTCAGAGACGGTGACGTCATCTCAAATCGCTTCACGCTTCGCAACACCACTGAAAAGCCGATGAACCTTGCGGTTTCGGTTTCAAGTAGCGAAATCAAAACGCTCCCGAAGATTCCGGCGCTCACGCTCGCGGCGGGTGAAGCGAAGACTCTCGAGGTTCCCGTCACGGTTCCGGCGGGTCTGAAAGAGGCGACCTTCGAACTTTCGGCAAAAGATTCGTCGAGCGGCGCAGCCGACTCGATGAAAGTGAAAGTCAAAGTCGCCGATGCTGTTCCGGATCGAGTGTTGATGGCGACGCTGTTTCAATTAGAAAAGCCGATGTCGGTCCCGGTCAAACAACCGGCCGATGCGATACCGGGTCGGGGCGGTGTCGACATCAAAGCTC
>CAJYIL010000038.1 GCA_913774795.1 Pseudobdellovibrionaceae bacterium | reverse complement strand
CTGGAGTTCAGACGTGTGCTCTTCCGATCTATTACGATTTTCAATTTTCTAAGTTCAGAGTCCCTTAACAACCTTCCCCTTCTTTTCGGCGGGCGTGGCGTAACAACCACGCCCGTCGTTTTTCGCTGCACCGGATTTCGCTGGCTTTTTGCTAGCTAATCGTCGTCTAATCTTCGCCATGGCAATGGATCTCTGGGTTGAATTCTTCGAAGATCTCGAGCAAATCCGCGGACGCTCGCGCAACACGATCATGGCTTACCGTCGAGACTTAGAGTTGTTTGAAGCCTACGGCTCAACTGACGTTCCCGGATTTTATCTCTACATGAAAAAGCAGGGCCTTTCGCCTCGCTCGCAAGCGCGGGTGGTGTCGTCGCTCCGCACCTACTTCAAGTTCCTAGAAGGCCGTGGGCGCTCGGCTCCGGCGCTCAGAGACCTCAAGGCGCCGAAGGTGAAGGTCGGTCTCCCGAAAACGCTCTCCGCGGAGGAATTCTCTCGATTGTTTGCCGCGTGCGAAGTCGAAGATCCGGCTCGAACGGCGCGAAACAAGATCACACTGCTGCTCTTGTACGGATTGGGCTGCCGCGTCTCCGAGCTCATCGGCTTGAATTTAAGCGATTATCACGAGACCGATTCGTGGCTTTCGGTCATCGGCAAAGGTAACAAAGAGCGAGCGGTACCATTGACGGAGCATCTCCGGAACGAACTCAATGCCTATTTGCGTGAGGCTCGTGGGCCGCTCGCACGCGAAGGTGCTGGCAATGCGATTCTCATCAATGACCGTGGGCACCGTCCTTCGCGCGTCGATGTGTGGCGCTGGCTGGCTGCGTGGTCGCAGAGGGCTGGCTTCGCCGAGCCGGTGTCTCCGCACCGATTCCGCCATGGATGTGCCACGGCACTTCTCGAAGCGGGCGCGGATTTGCGGTCGATCCAGATGCTTTTAGGTCATGCGTCGATCCAAACCACGCAAATCTACACGACGGTGACGACGCGCAATCTGACCGACACGATCGATCAACATCATCCGCTTTCGCGCGAAGACTAAGGTTTTGACTAAGGCATCACCAATCTATCGCAGTCTCTTTGCACGAGATCTGCATCGGCTGAGCTACGATGCCTCTGTGAAAAGACGTCTATTTCCACGACTAACGAAAAAAGATTATCTGCTGGTCGCTTTGGCACTCGTGTTGGTTGCGTTCTCCGTGCCGCGCCTGTCGAGCGACGATTCGTCAGGATTCGTGCAAACGGCGGCGTCGCGAGTGTTCCATTCGTTTGCGACTTTGGCAGGCCGCTGAAGTTTTTGACCGAATCGACATACGAGCATCATCATCGATCGACCCCCGCACGGTAGTGTCAGCGGTGGAGGTTCACGTATGAATCGCTCGGCATTTAATCTTTGGCTCGGAATCACCTGGATTGTCACGCTCGGCATTGCTTACTTCATCGGTTGGTTCCGCGGAGCCCGGAGTGTCGCGACTGTCGCCGTGCAAACAGCGCAATCAAGCTTTAGCTGGATTCTCGTGGCCCTGGTTGTCGTGGCCGGGATTTCGGCGTATGCGGCATTCCGCGCACGAGGTTATTTCGATTCGTCGAAGCGTCCGATGGTGTAAAGCGCTCTCTTGCACGTCTTACGGTCGGCGCGGCGTCCGTCAGGTCGGCCGTCTTCCGACCGCGTTATGAGTTGAGCTTCGCACTGCAACGATCTCGCATTGGCCGCGAGTGTGCATTCGCCGGCTGGCATGAAAGTTACCTCGTTCGTTCGCGTAGATCATAAACTTGTCGCCGCCGAAATCGAAGTCTCGCTCGTACCGGGTCTTCCCCAATTTTCTTTCATCGGGCTTCCTGATGCGGCCCTTCGAGAAAGCGCTTTAAGAATCCGGGCCGCCATTCGTGAGCAGGGTTTTGAACTTCCGCAAGCGCACCAGATTCTCGTGCATATCAAGCCGACGTTCGAGCGAAAAACGAGTCGCGGCCTCGATCTCGCGATCGCGGCCGCACTGCTCTACGAGATGAATCAGCTCGTTCGGCCCGACCTGACGCCGGTCCTCTACGGCGAACTCAGTCTCAAGGGTGAAGTCGTACAACCCGATGACGCTGTTGATGCCGAGCTTGAGGGTGTCATGATCACGGGCGTTTCAGAGCATCCGCTACCATTCGTGTCGCGACAGATCTCGCGGCTGCAGCAGCTCCTTGAAGAGTCGACACCCAAAGCGGCATCGAGCGAATTTGATCTTGTTAGACCCGCACTCAAAATCACAACTCTTCCACGCGACGCCGCCGAGATCGCAAAAGTGGTCGCGGCTGGTGAGCACTCGGTTTTGCTCGCAGGGCCGGCGGGGAGTGGCAAATCAACTCTGGCGGAGTCGATTGCGTCCCTCATCGAAGCTCCGACCATCGAGCAAATCAAAGAAGTCAGACCGTACTGGAGTGCGCGCAACGAGAGACTGGCGTGGCGCCCGGTGCTGAGACCTCATCATTCGATCACACCGCTAGCGATGGTGGGTGGAGGAGCCGCGCTTTGGCCCGGAGAGATCACGCGCGCGCACAACGGTGTGCTGATCATGGATGAACTGCTTGAATTTCACAGCGAGATCCAAGAATCCCTTCGCGAACCGGTCGAGAACGGCGTGATTTCGATCGTGAGGGCGGGAAATTCGCGAACGTTTCCGGCGCGCGTGCTCCTCATTGCGACGACCAATCTCTGCAAGTGCGGGAATTTTGTTCCGCGAAAAATCAGGCGCCCGTGTCGGTGCCCGAGAGGAGTGCGACAAAGAATTTTTACGAGACTCACCGGGCCTTTCGTAGATCGGTTCGCGGTCGTTGCCCATCACAGATGAATGGAGTGATGAACACGTGCGCGTAGACGACGTCGCAAACGATGTGGCCTGCGCGATCGAGTTTCGGCGGGCTCGCGGTCAGCAAGTCCCGAATGCGCGGTTGGTGCCAGAGGTGATCGAAGATTCTCTCGGGGACTTCGAACGCAAATATCTTTTAAAAACGTCGGCGAGGTCAAGAAGGCGAAAGTCGGCGCTTCTTCAGGTGGCCCGCACCCTTGCGGATTTAAGGGCGTCACCGTCCATCGAGATAAAGGATTTGGAACGAGCACGTGAGCTCAGCGTGCAAACTCACCTGACTCTCGAGCAGTTCACCGATTAGCTATTCGTCGGATCAGAGAAGTCGAGCGAGTTCAGGTAATCGAGGTTCTCGTCGATCGCTTTCGCCGTTTGCTCCGCCGATCCAAGATTCGAAGTCGGAACTTTTGCGGGCGGGCCTTTGGGTTTGTTCTCTTGCGCGATTTGCTCATCGAACGTGATTTCGACGCGGTTCTCGCTCACTTTCGCGAGATCGACCTTCGGCAGAGCTTTCACCGAGTTCGGTTTTGCGAGCTCGACGTGCGGTTTCGCTGGCACGTTTCGCGCGCGAACCGCGAGCTCAGCTTCTGGGCTGCCGCTACTGTAGACTCGGTCTTCAACGATCGCTTTCGTGAGATCCGTATAGTAGTTGACGACTTCTTTCGTGATTTGCACGGCGTTCATATCGCTATTGAGAAGGTGCGGCGGAACCACCGTTTGGACAACGGTCGGCACCATATGCGAGAGCATAAACGTCATCAGGCCAACGGTCATCGCACGACGTGCGAAGAAGTAGCGGCGATCGAATTGCGCAAGATGACCGTATTGTTTTTTGATGATCGGGTAGGCGGCATCAAATCCTTGTTCTTCAACGAGAGTCCGAATCTCCGAGGCGAGTTTCGTGACTCTCAGGCGAGAGATATTCGGAACGCTGACCGGAGAACCAAGAAGCTGCTTTTCGATCACCATCAGAGCACCGGTGACGAGATTCGTGGTGACGTTCGGATTTGCACGAAGAACGTCCATCATTCGGCCACGAAGGCCTTGATCTTGGATCAAGCCCAAGCGCTCGAACGCTTCGATCGCCCCATGAGACGCGAGTTCTTTGGTCGTCCATTGCTCAAGTGCCGTTCTATCGGATTGCGTGAAGACTTCATCGGCGGTTTTAATGATGTTGATCTCGCGATTTTCGACCGACAAACGAGCGATCTTGCGAAGCGCCGTAGGAGTCGACGCTTTATAAGTAAAGAGTTTCCAGTAAATCGCGTCGATTTGGCTCGGAGAAAAACCTTTATCCGTGTTGAATCGGCCGATCGATTTTACGAGAGCTTTAAACTGCTCGGGCGTCGCTTCGTGCGCCCAGGCTTCGAGATCGAAGGCGTTACGTCCGAATTTGTTTGCAACATAATGAATATAAGCGAGACGTGCCTCCGGAGACTTCGGACGGGGAACATCGTCAATGCCGTGGCGTCGGTAGAAGTCGAGAGCGAAGTCGAAACGCTCAACCTGAAAGGGCGGGGCTTTCAGTCGTTTCACGAGAGACGACAACTCGTTTGCGATACGTGCTGCGGGGATAACGACAGGTTTTGCGAGCGGACTCGCGCCAGCTTTCTTCGCTGCGCGAGAGACCGACTCAGTGACGGGCTCAAGCGCTCGGCGAACGGGTGCGGTCGCTCGCTCCGTGAGGGTCGCGCGACGAAAGAGATCCGCGCAAGCGGGAGCCGCTTGCGCCGGCGACGACGCCCAGAGCGCAACAAACATGAGCGCAAAGAGTGAAAGTCGCTTTATCAACATCTTACTTCGCCGCCGCTGCTGCAGGAGGAGGAGCCGGCAAATCTGGGCCGCCCGGGATCGTGTACGTCGCCGACATCGCCCACGGATCATCGACCGCCGTCGTGCGGATCGACCAGCCCGTCGGGCTCGACGCGTTTTGCTCCATGCCGCCGCGGGTGCGGATGAACCCGTAGAAGCGCGAGAAGTAGTTGATGTCTTCGACGCGGTTCAATCCCAGGATCTTCGAAACAGTCATCTGGAAGAATTGGTTTTGCGCATCGTTTGGTTCCTCGTACAAGAACTGCGCTTGCATCAGAAGTTCAGCCATCTGCATGCGCTCGTCGTAGCTCGCCAAGCGAAGCTGAGCCACTTGCCACTCCGGAATCGCGTTGAACGTCATAAACTCTTTGGCGATCTGCGTGTAACGACCGAATCCGAGTGTCGAATCACACTGGAAACGCAGAAGACGATAGTCTGCGTCCCGGTAGTTTTGCACACGACCTAAAGTTTTCACTGCTTTGTCGGTCGCCGAAGCAATCACCGAGCTCTTCGGGTCGGTCTTGTAAACACCTTTTGCTTTCAACTCCTGGAAGCGAGCGTAATCTTCAGGAGAACAAATCTTGATCGAACGTGCGACGTTCATGACGAAGTCAACGCGCTTATCATCTTTTGATTTCTTCACGTTGTAGACCGACGGCAACGTTGAGCCCGCGTTCATCGTCGCGATCAAGAGTTTAAAGAAGCCCTTCGCCTTATCTTGCATCAAGAACGCATGGAAGTCGGCGGTCTGGACGTTACGCATCTTCTGCTTCTGGTAACCGAACATCTCGATCGCCACCAAGCCGGTCATGTATGTATCGAGACCCGAAACGAGCGTGTGAGCCAAGAGCCACGCGGCCTGCGCTTTCCAAGAGAGTGGCGCCTTTGCGACTTTCTCAGTCGCATTCCCAGCGGCAGCGACGGCTCCTTCGACTTTCGCGGCTGCACCTTCAGCGGTCGCAGCAGCTCCTTCGATTTTTGCGATCGCGTCTTCGAGGCGACCCATCGCGCCGGCGACGACACCCTTTGGAGCGACAGGCGGTTCGGCGGCGACGGCTGCGGCGGCTGGTGCTGCGGCCGGTGCGGCGATCGGAGCTTCGACCGGCGCCGGCTTCTGCGCAGCCGCGGCTTCAGCGGCCGCTTTCAGTGAGCCGACTTTACCGAGTCCCATGCGCTGCGCGATTCCGCCCATGACAGGTGATGCGAAGATCGCTGCATAAAAACGGCCCATCGTTTTCGGATCTGGATTCATGCGCGCTTGACCGTAGAGTTCACCAATGCGGCGAACAGTTTTCTTCACTGGGCCTAAGTGCTTAGCGCCAAAGATCGCAAGTTTACTGACCGGAAGAGCGGTGAGGATGACGATATCTTGCTGAACTTCGGTGAGGTTCATGTCGTAGAGATCAGCGAGACGAACAACGAGATCGGCGTTGAGAGCATAGGTCGCGATAGCTTCGGCCGTGACACCGAAACCTTCGATGACTTTGATGTTTGGCATTGCCAGAACACGCTTCACGAGACCTTGCATCGCCGATTGTTTGACAGCGTTGTTCACGATGGTTTGCGCGAGAACGTCGATCGGAATCGATTCGTGCTTCGCCTTGAGAGCTTTGTTCACTTGCGACCAGTCTTTGATGAGTCCTGTATCGCGAAGCGCTTTGATGAAGCGACCGGCGTCGTTCAGAGCCGCATCGATCGCGCCGTTTGTTTTATCGGCGACGGCGATTGTCTGGTTGGTATTCGTTTTAATGATCGTATCGAGATTCGATGAGTCACGCTCGATCCGGCCGATGCCGATCTCACGCATGATCGTGTGGGTATCCGGATTGAGTTCAATCGCGCGCGCGATCAATTCCCATTGATCGATTGTTCCGCCCGATGTTGCTGGCTTTGCAACGATCGCCGTTGCTGGAGCTTGTGGAGGAGTGACGGTCGGAGTTTGAGTTTTCGGATCGAGCGAGAAGCTGGTCGGAGCACTTCCTCCCAGAGGATTAGCGGGGTACGCGAGCGTGATCTTCGACGACGCTTGCGAAATGAGGGCGTTGATCGTCGCCAGCGTGTCGGCTGGGAGTTTCTCGGCTTCGGCTTTGGCTTTCGCGCGTTGCAGGAGCTGACGAGCCTCGTTTGGCGATTTCGACATCGTCGCCTGAAGAACAAGGTCGATGGCGTCGTTGGAAGCTCCGCTCACGCCCGAAATCGACTGGGCGCCAGCACTGGAGAGAACCATCGAAACCGCTAAGACCGCTGAAAGACTGCGTTTGAGGATCATGGAGGCTCCTTCGAACACGTCATACGCCGTCAGGGCGCACGAGGCCGCAATCTCTTAGTTCAAGTCCCGCGCCGGGTTCTCGGACTCCCGGGATCAGCTCGTTTTTCTGGCACTTGTCTCGCGATTTTGAGGGGTTAGGGTGTTACGGATTGACTCGCCCGGGCGGGTACGATTACCTAGGCGAGCTTCGAACGCTGTTCGAACGCCTGACAGTCGGGCCGAGTTTCGGCCCCGCCTCGGGATCTCTGTTCGTTTCTCTAGGGGTGGCATGGCCGAGGGGCTAGGCACCGGTTTGCAAAACCGTTTACGGGGGTTCAAATCCCTCTGCCACCTCCATCTTTCCCCTCACTAAAATCGATCTGAAAAACAGAAGTCAGAAATCAAAAAACGGGGTTTCTCCTAGGGAAATTCAGTTTTCAATCTTCATCACAACACCGAAAATAACCGCGCATAACCGCTCAGAGGTGGCACTCAGGTGGCAACCAAGTGGCAGTTATTTGCAGTTATGAAGCGAGCACCAGCTCGCAGTTAAAACCCCTCAAAGCCAATCCAGAGAAGGCTTTGAGGGTTTTTTGTTTTTGAGCGTCCGCCCGGCCGGACCGCTCAGTCGATTTCGGACGCCAAATCACCTAAGGGGCAATTCGACTGTTGGCGATGCGAACTCGTCCCTGAAGGCATCCCAGCGATGGGACGGGTGAGGGGAGCCGGCGGCCCGCTAGCTGCCTGAATCTCCACGCTAGAGCGCTTCTGCCAGGTCCCACTCTGGCCCGAGGGCATTCACCCGCCACGTTGTTATGTGTG
>CAJYIL010000037.1 GCA_913774795.1 Pseudobdellovibrionaceae bacterium | reverse complement strand
ACGCCTCCACCGGACGACCGGTTGGGGGCGTTTGCTTTTTCTGTGCCGCTTCATGAAATGCGAGCGTTGGTTTTCCCGTGTGCGAGGACTATCGTCTTCTTTTGCCCTCGGGAGGCGCGATGGATTTGAAGAGCAGTACGGTCTTGATTACGGGTGGATCGAGTGGGATTGGGCTTGAGATTGCGAAGCAGCTCCTCGAAAAAGGCGCGAAGGTCATTGTCACCGGGCGGGATCGCGCGAAGCTTGATGAAGCGAAAGCGAAGCATCCGAAGCTTGAAGTCATTCAGAGTGATGTCGCTGATTCAAAGCAGGTTGAGACGTTGAAGCAAGCGATCACGTCGAAGTATCCAGAGACCAACATCGTGATCAACAACGCGGGCATCATGCGAAAAATCAACATGCATGAAAACCGTGCGCTCGAGGATGTCACGCGCGAGATCGAGATTAACCTCATGGGCCCCGTGCGCATGACCCAAGCGTTTCTTCCGCATCTGAAAACGAAGCCGGAAGCCGCGATCGTGAACGTCTCGAGCGGACTCGCGTTTGTGCCGTTTGCGATTTCTCCGGTCTACTCGGCGACGAAGGCGGGGCTTCACTCGTTTACGCAAGCACTCCGCATTCAGCTCAAAGGAACAAACGTTCGCGCGATCGAGCTGGCACCTCCGGGCACCGATACGCCGCTTTTCACGGGCGATGAGTTCACGAAAGAAGATACCGCGGGGCCGAAACCGATGCCGGTTGACGAGCTGGCGCGTGCGTTCGTGCGTGGTCTTGAGAGAGACGTCGAAGAAATTCGTCCGGGCGTTTCAAACGGCTTGAAGTGGCTCAGCCGTATCGCACCTGATTTTGCGGTGAACATGCTCGGTAAGAGCGCTCAGAACATGCGTCACTGAAAGACGAGCCGGCATTGGCGAGCGCGCAGCGAGTTGCGGCGCACGCGAGCTTCTGTGAGGTTCATCACGGAGTTCTCAGGCGCGAGCAGTCGCGCCGAAATCGTTTTCAAATTTGTTTCATCGCCGG
>CAJYIL010000036.1 GCA_913774795.1 Pseudobdellovibrionaceae bacterium | reverse complement strand
TTCCGAAACGAAGAGGTTCAGATCCATCAGAAGGCCAAACCGGGAAACCGACTTGGCCTTTTGCATTTTGAGAGCCGGACTTCAGGAAACTACCCGCGAGGATCCAACGCCTCACGAACACCGTCGCCGATCAAGTTCAGCACCGTGAGCGTGAGAAAGAGCGCCGCCGACGGATACACCGCAAGCCACCACGCGATCCGGAAGTAGTTCAGCGCTTGGTTTAAGAGCTCACCCCAACTTGGCGTTGGCGCTTGAAGCCCGAAGCCCAAGAAGTCGAGAGCTGCGAGACTCGAGATGTTCCCCGCGATGATAAACGGCGAAATCGTGATCCACGGCGTGAGCGCGTTTGGCATCAAGTGCTGCGTGATCACACGCCAGTTCGATGCGCCCGACGCACGAGCCGCATCGACGAAATCGCGACGGCGGAGTTTCAAGAATTCCGCCCGGAAATAAATCGAAATCACGACCCAACCGAAAAACACCGAGAGTAAAACCAAGAGAGATAGCGTCGGCTGAAAAATCGAAACCAGCGTGATCAGGATCATCAAGTAAGGAAGTGACTGAATAACTTCGATCACTCTCTGCCCAATCAAATCGGTCCATCCACCCTTGAAGCCCATCACTGCACCCGCAAGCGCACCGAGCAAAGATGAGAGCAGCCAAACACCGATCGCGTAACCCATCGAATAGCGAAATCCGTAGAGCAAACGCGCAGCCACATCACGTCCACCATCGTCAGTTCCCATGATGTTCGAAGAAGACGGCGGAGCGGGAAACTCCTCGATCTTTTCGTTTCGCTCGTACGGGTCCCAGCGAATGATCGGCCACACCGACCAGTCCCCGTTCTCGAATTTCAACGAACGGTAGTCCGTCTGCGCGACGTCTTCTTGCCCGAAGATCGAAGGGTGATAGTACGTGAAGACCGGATAGTACGTCTGGCCATGCCAGTGCATGACGATCGGCTTTCGGTTCGCCCACACTTCTGCGGTCAGCGACATGAAGAGCATCACGATCACGAGAAGGCACGAAACTACGGCCCAGCGGTTTCGTTTGAACCGCCGCCACGCCTTTAATGAATTTTCGTTTTTCAGATAGCGTTCGATCATGCGAAATCGATCCGTGGATCGACCACGACGTACAAGAAGTCAGAGATGATGCGCCCAAGCAGCATCAAAAGCGACTGCAAGAAAATCAAACCCATCAGCACGTTGTAATCTCGCGCCGTCACGGCATTGAGGCCGAGAAGACCCATCCCATCAAGGTTGAAAATCTTCTCGATCAAAATGGAGCCTGTGAAAAAGATGGCGAGAATATCGCTCATGCCGGTGACGATCGGAATGAGCGCGTTTCTCAGAGCGTGTTTCATGTAAACCGCGCGATCCGACAAACCCTTCGCTTTCGCCGTTCGCACGTAATCGAGTTTGATCACGTCGAGAAGCGAGTTCTTCATCATGAATGTCAGGTACGTGAACGAGCCGATCATGTAGCAAATCATCGGCAAGATGAAGTGATGCGCGCGATCCCAGATCTTACCCATCGTGGTGAGCTCGTCGTAGTTGTCAGAAAACACGCCGCCGATCGGGAACCAGTTGAAGTAAGACGCGCCCGCGAAGAATACGAGCAGCAAAATTCCGAGAATGATCGGCGGAATGGAATAGGCCGCCGACAAAAGCACACTCGAGATTTGATCGAAGGCGCTGCCATTTTTGATCGCCTTGTAAACGCCAAGCGGAATGCAGACAAGGTACGAGAGAATGAACGAAATGAGACCGAAGGTGATCGAGACCGGAAATTTTGAAACGATCAGGCCGGTGACCGGCTCTTCGTACTTGAAGCTATCGCCGAAATCGAGAGTCGCGAGATTCTTCATCCAGATGCCGTAGCGAACGAGCAAAGGTTTATCGAAACCGTATTGCTTGTTCAGCGCATCGATCACTTCCTGCGAAACTCCCGTTCCGCCTTGATGACCCGACGACCCGCCACCGAAGCGCATTTGCTGAAGCTTCTGTTCAACAGGGCTACCTGGGGCAAGGTTGATGATGATGAAGCTCAAAATCGTGATCCCGAACAATGTCGGGATCATCATCAAGAGTCTTCGGAGAAGATACGTAAACATCGAGCGGTTACTTCGCCATCCACCAGTACTGCTCACCCACTTCGTAGTTGAGCGTGTCTTTTACGGCGCCAATTTTTGCGTTACGAGCGTAGAGCGTATCGCGATCACAGAACAAGAACGCGTACGGAACATCTTCTGCGACCTTACGGTAGAACTCGCGCAAGATTTTGATGCGTTTCTTTTTGTCTTGTTCGAAGCGTGCCGAATCGATGAGCTTGTCGGCTTCAGGGTTTTTGTAACCGATGAAGTTCGAGCCACCTTTGACGGCTGAAGACGAGTGCCAGATCTGTTTCGGGTCTGGATCGACTCCTCCCGCACCCCATGACATGGCGATCGAATCAAAGTTCGAGTCGTCGATGTTTTTCAACATCGCGTTCCAGTCGAGGAGCTGAAGCTTCATCTCGACTCCGACTTTGCGAAGATCGGATTGATAAAGGACCCAGTACTTCTCTGTATCTTTGTTGCCGTAGATGAGGGTGAACGAGAGATTCGTCTTCTTGCCATCGACGACTTTGTCGAGAAGACCGTCTTTATCGGTGTCGGTCCATCCGGCTTTCTTCAAGAGTTCGACCGCACCCTTCGGGTCGTACATCACAGGCTTCACGCTCGGATCGGCGTACTCACTTTGCGGATAGAACGGACCCGCCACCGGCAGAGCCATTCCGTATTTGAACTTTTGATTCATCTCTTCGCGGTTCATCAGTTTGTACAAACCGAGACGAACATTTTTGTCGGCGAAAAGTGGACGACGCAAATTCCAGCCGATGTAGCCCCAAAGTTTCGGCTCTTGGTTTTGCGTTTTGACTTTGACGACAGATTTTCCGAACTCAGGGCTCGATGTCTTTTTCGTGTACTCTTCTGGTGTCAAACGCGTGTAATCGATGTCGCCTTTCTTTGTCGCCTCGATCGTGATGTTCGAATCTTTCAAGAAGCGAAGACGAATACGCTCGAAATTCCAGCGACCTTTTTGCGACGGATCTTGCGAACCCCACCAGTTTTTAAATTTCACAAGAACGATGCTTTGGCCCTTGTCGTATTTTTCGAGTTGATAAGGTCCCGCTCCGATCACCGTCTTGTTCATTTTCGAACCAGCCGACGAGTCGCCGTAAATATGTTTCGGAACAATCGGCATCGTGCCCACGACTTCGTAGTTCTGGAAGTAAGTGTTCTTCGCAGTGAACTTCACTTTATCCGGAGCAAGAATTTCGACTTTCTCGATGTTCTCGTAATACGGGCGCTTGTGAGCCGCGTTGTACTTCGGATCAAAAATCGCGTCGAAAGAGAATTTCACGTCTTCAGCCGTCAGCGGCTTTCCGTCGTGCCACGTCAGGTTTTTCCGGAGCGTGAATGTCCATGATTTTCCGTCTTTCGCCGCTTCGACCTTCTCCGCGAGCGCAGGGTACAAAAGGTACGTTTGCGAATCGACGTTCATGAGTGAATCCATGACGTAACCATGAACGTCTCGCGCGTACCCGTCGGTCGACGTGACCGGGTTCAGCGTCTCGGGTTCTTGCTGAATATTGAGGTTGAATGTTCCGCCCTGAGGCGCGCTTGGATTACCAAGGGGAGCTGAGGCCGCTTGAAGATTGAAACCGACGAAGACGAGCGCGAGAAACACTGTTGTTTTCATGGGGATAACTGTCGAACCTTTGCCCCAAAGAATCAAGTCCCGTTCGGCTGAAGCCTATGGTATCGAGGGCGTATGACATTCGATCCGAATAGCACCGCTACCGTTGGTTCCGGCATCTTTGGACTTCCGTTCGAAGCCGGTGAAAGCAAACTCCATTTGATCCCGGTTCCGTGGGAAACGACGACGTCTTACGGCGACGGCGCCTCTCGGGGTCCAGCGGCGATCCTTCGC
>CAJYIL010000035.1 GCA_913774795.1 Pseudobdellovibrionaceae bacterium | reverse complement strand
ATTGCAGGCCAAAGATCGCGACAATGCTGAGATGCGTGCGCGCGTCGAAGAGATCGAGGCTCGTCTCGAGTCGAATTTCAAAAAGATTCGCGTGCGTGAACGGGAGCTCGAGCATCGTCTCGAAATCGTGAAAATGGAGTCGGCGACTCTCGTCAGCACCAAAGATAAAATGCTTCTCGATCTCAAACGCCAAATCGACCAACTCCATCAGGAGAGCGATTCGGCGAAACTGAAATCACAAGAAATGTTCTCGCAATACAAAGAGAAACAAGAGACGATCCGTCGAGTGGTGAGAGCGCTTCGCATCGCGCTCACGATTCTCGAGGGCGACAACGAGACTGTCGTTCCGATCAAAAAAGCGGAATAGGTCTTAGCGCTTGAGAAAACTTAAACTCGTCATCAGCGACTTACATCTTGGCCGAGGACGCACGCTTCCCGGCGGTGCGACGAATCCGCTCGAAGAATTTTACTTCGGTCAAAAGCTCGTAGAGTTTCTCCAATACTATTGCTCAGGCGAATTCCGTGACGCCGATGTCGAGCTCATCATCAATGGCGATTTTCTGAATTGTCTTCAGGTCGATTACCGCGGTCATTTTCTCACTGTTCTGACCGAAGGTATCTCGGTCGAGGTGATTCAATCGATCCTCGACGGTCACAAAGAAGTGTTCGAAGCGTTGAAGGCGTTTGCGCAAATGCCGAACCGCTCGATCACGTACATCGTCGGTAATCACGATCAAGCGATGCTTTGGCCCGCAGCCCGAGATCTTTTCGACAAAGCGTGTGGGTCGAACGTGAAATACAAAAACCTCGTGTATTTCTTCGACGGCGTCCACATCGAGCATGGTCACATGCATGAAGCGGCAAATCGATTCGACCCAAAGCGTTTCTTCTTAAAAAAGAATCTCCCGGAGCCCATCCTCAATCTGCCATTCGGATCCCATTTTTTCGTCGACTTCGTCTTGAAGCTGAAGCACGTGCATCCTCACGTCGATAAGGTGAGACCATTTCGACGGATGATGCGATGGGCGATCGTGAACGAATTTTCGTTCACCGTTTCATCGTTTTTGAAACTGATCAAATACTTCGCCGATGCGATCTTCATGAAAGATGCTCGTCGCCAGTTCCCGGTCAGCCGCATCCTCAAAGTTCTCGCCGAAAGCGCGATCTTCCCTGATCTCTCCGAGGCCGCTCGTCGCGTTTTAAATGACGAGCGAGTGAATATCGTGATCTTTGGGCACAGCCACGTCTATCAATACCGCCAGTGGGGCGTCGATAAAGAGTATTTCAATACGGGCACCTGGACCGACATCACGTCGCTCGATATCGCTTCGATGGGAAAGATCACGAAGCTCACGTACGTACTGCTCGAGTATCCCGAAGACGGCACTCGCCCTCGAGGTCGGCTCAAAGAATGGCGTGGCTTCCACCGGATCGAAGAAGACGTTTCCGTTTCCTGACAGGAAAGCTGTTTGCTCCCGTCTGAAAAGCTTGGCAGGATCATCCACCTATGTGGACGCTTTCTCATTCGACCCAATCTGAAGACTCGACCCATCTCGCAGCCGCTCAAAAAGCCGTCGCCGCACTCAAGCAACGTAAAGATCTTGGCTTTTGGCAGCTCCCTGAGCGCGAAAGTCAGTGGTCGTCCTCGGCAGATCGCGGTCGCGAAGTCCGCACCAAATCGAACCGTCTCGTCGTTCTCGGAATGGGGGGTAGTTCGCTCGGCGGGCGCGCTCTCCTCCAGGCTCTGAACAAGTGGCGCGACACGCATTCGGTTCATTTCATCGATAACGTCGATGCCGATGTTTTCTGGAAATGGCTCAAGTCCCGCAACGATCTTCAAGATACACATTGGGTCATCGTTTCGAAATCGGGCAACACGATCGAAACTCTCACTATGGCAGAGTTTATCGAGCAACACTTGCGTGAAAAAGGTTTCAAGAAACTGAGCAGTGTCGCGACGGTGATCAGCGAATCCGACGACAATCCTCTGATGCGTTGGGCTCGAAAAGAGAACGTCCCTTGTCTTGAAATTCCCAAGGACGTCGGTGGTCGTTTCTCAGTCTTGACGCCCGTCGGACTTTTGCCGGCGGCGTACTACGGGCTCGATCTCGCGGGGATTCGCGAGGGCGCCGCGTGGGCTCTGAAGCAAGATGAGTTGATCGCGCGCTTGGCGGCTCAAACTCTCTCGTCCTGGAAGAGGGAGGAGTGGATCACGCAATTTTGGGCGTACTCCGATGCGCTAAAAGACTTCGGTCTCTGGACACAGCAACTCTGGGCCGAGTCTCTCGGCAAAGCGAAGTCGAGATCCGGCGGTAAAGCGCCGCGAGCTTCGACGCCAATGGCGGCGACCGGATCAAGCGATCAGCACTCGGTGCTTCAGCAAGTCATGGAAGGCGCTCACGATAAATTTCTTTGGTTCTTGCGTGTTCAAGCGTCGGAGTCAGCGGGTCTGACGCTGGAGAAAAACCTCTTTGATTGCCAGCAACTCATGCACGGCAAGTCTATGGGCCAGCTTTTCGGAGCCATGGCGACAGCCACTCGTGATGCATTGGCAAAACAAGGTGTTCAATCACTCACGCTCCAAACCGAATCGCTCAACGAACGCTCGGTCGGTGCGCTGTTTATGCTACTCGAGCTCGTGGTCGGTGCGCTCGGTGAGGCGATGGATATCAATGCTTTTGACCAGCCGGGCGTCGAGGCGGGAAAAGTGATCGCACGCGGCATTCTCCAAAACTCTTAAACCCTCGACTTGTCGGCAAGTTCATCGTTCCTACATACTACCAGTCATGAGCAAAGACCCGTTTGACGACGAACAAACCGATGAGAAAACCGCCGTTGTAAAAGGCGACACGTTTCGTGTGCGCATGGAACAAGCGGCTCGTACACCTCCGGTTCTCGTCATGCTTGAAGGGCCGGCCGGCTATGTCGGTAAACAGTGGCCTCTCGATAAGGGTGATTTGATTATCGGTCGTTCGATGACGTCGTCGATTTTCGTCGATGACCGCTCGGTTTCGAAGTCTCACGCAAAAATCTCGATCGCTTCAGGCGACGTCTACATCCTCGATCTCGAATCGACAAATCGCACGGTCGTTAACAGCGACACGGTGCCTCCTCTCGTACCGGTGAAGCTCTCGAACAACGACCAAGTGAAGACGGGTAACGTTCTATTTAAGTTTCTCGAAGGTGGTTCGATCGAAGCGCACGCGATGGAACACTTACAAACCAAATCCGAGAAAGACCCCCTCACCGGCGCTTACAATAAAGGCGCATTGCATATGCGGGGAGCTGAATCTTTTAAGCGCGCAAAGCTCTTAAAAGTGCCGATGTCGATCGCGGTGTTCGATATCGATCACTTTAAAAAAGTGAACGATACTTACGGTCACCCGGCAGGCGATTACGTCTTGAAGCAGCTTGCGCAAGTGATTGGCACCAAGCTTATTCGTCTCGATGACTTCTTCGCTCGGTACGGCGGAGAAGAATTTGTCGTCGTCCTTTTTGGTTCGAACTTGGCGCAAGGCGCGGAGATTGGTGAGCGCTTTCGAGCGACGATCGAAGGCCACCGATTCGAGTATCAGGGAACACATCTCCCGATTACGATTTCGGTTGGAGTCGCGACCATCGAGCCGGATATGGCGACCTGGGATGAGTTGTTCGGTAAAGCCGACAACGCGCTCTACACGTCAAAGCGTTCGGGCCGGAATAAGGTCACGACGGTCTAAGAGCCGTCTCCTCAAAACTATCTAAACACCGACTTCGATCCTGGGACACGAGGGGCGAACGTCTCGTCGTGAAACGTTCGTTTAGACAATTCACCTGGTTGTTTGGCAAAATTAAATGATCATTTGAATATCTTGTCGGGCTGCCGATGAGGTAAAGTGTGAGCTATCGTATGAGTCGTAAAACGCCAAAACCTAGCGCAAAGAAGCCGTCAAAGGCGGGTCGTCCTCAATCAGGCGGCACGCAAGACGACGCACGTGAGTCGCTTTTGAAAGCGGCGATCCCTCTTTTCGCAAAGAAGGGCTTTTCCGGAACAAGCGTCAAGGACATCGCCGATAAAGCGGGCGTTAACATCAGCCTCGTGAGCTATCACTTTGACGGTAAGGAAGGTCTTTACCGTGCGTGTATCGAGCAGTTCGGTAAACACCGGCTTTCATCCGTCGAACGCATTTTGCAACCGGCAGCGACTCGCGAAGAGTTTCGGGTGCGCCTGGAAATGTTCATTGATGATGTGATGGCTTGGTTCGAAGAAGAACCCGAACTCTGCGCGATCGTTCAGCGCGAAGCCCAGATGGGTTTTGAACTCACGCGTGATGTGTTCGAGCAAACGTTCGTGAAAATTTTCACGACGTTTATGGCCTTTATCTCAGCGGGGCAAAAGAAGCGCTATCTGCGCGCGGACGTCGACACTGAGATCGCATGCCGCTTTTTCTTTACCGCCATCGTGCACATCACTCAAAAAGATGAACACGCGCGCAAACTCCTCGGCATCAATACCG
Organism: Pseudobdellovibrionaceae bacterium; assembly: GCA_913774795.1. GTDB lineage: Bacteria > Bdellovibrionota > Bdellovibrionia > Bdellovibrionales > JAMPXM01 > CAJYOV01. Next base: position 4,327 of record CAJYIL010000035.1, on the reverse strand, counting down.
AAGATCCCGCTTACCGTAAAAAATTGAAAATCCAAATGAGCTCGCTGTTTTTCGAAGGCATGCAGGCAAAGGATAAGGTGACACCGTGAAAGCGACAGCATTTCTTCTCATTGCGGCGCTTGCGACTCCGCAAGCATTCGCCCAAACCGAAGAGTCGAAAGACGTCAAACCCAGCCAAGAATCAATTCTGACACTTGGCGAATACCTCGATCAGGTCCGCAAGGGCTCGCAGCTTTTCGTCGCGGCGCAATTGTCCTCTGATGCAGCCGGCGAGCGCTCGACCGAGTATAAGCTTCTCACGCGACCCAACCTGATCGCGGGCGCGAACTACGCGAATTCACGCGCCGAAACGGGCTCGGTTCTCCAGGGTGACAACAACACCCAAAAGACATACTCGCTCGGCATTCAAGAGACGACCTCCTTCGGTCTCGCGGGTCAGTTGACCTACGGGGTGACTCAGGTCGAATCAAACGCCAACGTCGCGGCGCTCGGCGGGCCCAACTTATTTCAAACGAGCTTTACGACCGCCGGCCCGCAACTCGTTCTAACGCAAAGCTTGTGGCGCAACTGGTTCGGTGAAGAGATTCGCGCCCAGAAGCTCCAGATTGCGGCCGCAGCACTTGCGCAAAGGTTCTCGCAAAGCTTCCAGCAAATCCAAATTCTCGCAGACGCCGAGCAAGCCTACTGGAATTTGGCGCTCGCGCGTGAACAGGTCAAGTCATCTCGGGAGGTCCTTGCACTGACCGAGAAATCTCAAAGCTGGAGTGCGAAGCGCGAGCGGCTCCAGCTCGCCGATCGTTCCGATCTCTTGCAAGCAAACGCGGCTCTTCTCCAACGCCGTCTCTCGCTCCAGGCCGCACTCGATAACGAGAAGATGGCGTCTCGTCGCTTCAACACCGTTCGCGGTCAAAACTCAGAAGCGGTCGCCGAAAATTTGCGCTCATTCGACCCAGCGGTGATCGATCGTCTTCAAATTCCGAATCGCGTCGATAGACGCGACGACGTCAAAGCCTATGAGCAGAACAAGTACGCCGCCGAAGCCGCGGCTCGTCTCGCGAAGCAAAGAAACACTCCGACTTTAAATTTAACTGGCGGTATCGGCTTAAACGGTCGTGATCCGGTCTTTGGCGAAGCGACGAGCAAGTCGTTGACGACCGAGCGTCCGAACTATGCGATCGGCGTGCAAGCGAACATTCCTCTCGACTTCGGAACACAAAGTGACGTGCGCAGCGGCTACCAGAAAGATGTCGTTGCGGCCGATGTCCTTTACCAACGGCGCGTGTTCGAGAACGAGCGTTTGTGGCAAGACTTAACAACGCTCTTTACGCAAGCGATCGGGCGTTACCGCATCTCGGCCGATCTCGAGAAGACGAACAAAGAAAAAGTCGAGTACGAGCGATTCCGTCACGGCCGCGGCCGCACGACGCTCTACCAAGTGATCTTGTTTGAAAACGATTACGCACAATCTCAGTTTGATCGCATCCGCGCTCAGGCTGATGTCTTGAACGCTTATGCTCAGCTCAGAACGTTCGGAGGTGGCCAGTGAATTTAGCCGATCTTTCCATTAAACGTCCGGTCTTCGTGACTTCGCTCGTGATCGTCTTAATCGCGGTCGGCTTCTTGTCACTCATGAAGATGTCGGTCGATCTCTTCCCGAATGTCACCTTCCCGGTCGTCATGGTTCAAACCACGTGGGGCGGAGCAGGCCCTGAGGAAGTCGAGACGCTCGTGTCTCGTCCTCTCGAAGACCAAATCTCAACGGTCTCCGGTATCAAGACGTTAAGCTCGACGAACTACGAAGGTGTTTCGACCGTCATCGCGGAGTTCACGCTCGAAACCGATATCAAAGATGCCGAACAACAAGTGCGTGCCCGGGTCGCGGGTGCGAAGCGCACGTTGCCTCAAGATATCGATGAGCCGGTCATCCGCCGTATTGACCCGGCTGATCAACCGATCGTCATCGTCGCTCTCACCTCGGATCTTCCTCCAGCACAGCTCTTCGACTTAGCCGATAAAACACTTCGGCCTCGTATCGAGCAAGTGAACCAAGTCGGTCTCGTTCAAGTCATCGGCGGTCGCGAGCGCGAGATTCACGTCGATCTCGATCGCAACAAACTTCGCCAGTACGATCTCTCGGCCGCCGGCATCGTCGGCAAGATTCAAACGGCCGGCATGAACGTACCCGCAGGTAAGGTCGATCAATCCTCCAGCGAACTTTCATTCCGAACCTTGGGTCAGTTCCCGACGGTCAAAGACGTCAACAACGTCATCGTCTCGTTCTTCGGTAACGACGTCGGCGTGAAAGTCAGTGACGTCGGACAAGTTGTCGATACGGTCAAAGACGAAACGACACGCGCTTTCGTAAACGGCGAGCGCTCGATCTTCTTGCTCGTCTATCGCCAATCGGGCGCCAACACGATTGCGGTCGCGGATGCCGTCAAGAAGCGGATCGATAAAGTGAACCAAGAGTTCACGGCGAACAAAGTTCAGGGCAAAGTCACGGTCGTTCGCGACGGAGCCCAGCCGATTCGCGCCAACGTCGCCGACGTCGAAGAATCGATTGTCATCGGGATCGTGCTCACGATTCTCGTTGTCTACTTTTTCTTGGGATCGGGACGAAGCACGTTCATCACGGGTCTCGCGCTTCCGAACTCGCTCTTAGGTGCTTTCTTCTTGATGTCGCTTGCGGGTTTTTCGATCAACCTGATGTCGCTCTTGGCTCTCAGCTTGGCCGTCGGTCTCTTGATCGATGATGCGATCGTCGTTCGGGAGAACATCTTCCGTCACGCGGAGATGGGAAAATCCTCGATCCGTGCGGCGAGCGAAGGAACAAAAGAAGTCTTGCTCGCGGTCATCGCGACGACGGGAGCGGTTGTCGCCGTCTTCGGTCCGGTCGGTTTCCTAAGCGGGATCGTCGGGCAATTCTTTAAAGAGTTCGCTCTCACCGTGTGTTTCGCGATGGTCATCTCGCTCTTCGATGCGGTGACGATGGCGCCGATGCTTTCGGCGTACTTCGCAGGCGCGCACGGTCATGCCGTTGGTCCTTCGAAAAACATCATCGGGCGGTTCTGGCAAGCGACAATGGGCCGCTTGCTCAAATCGTTCGATCGTTTCCAGACGAAACTCGAAAACGGTTACGCCGCGATCTTGCGCTGGATCACGAAAAACCACATTAATCCGGCGCTCACGATTCTCGGGGCGTTCCTCATCTTCGTCGCCAGCTTCGGTGCTTTAAGCAAAGTCCCGAAGACGTTCTTGCCGGCTTCTGATACAGGCGAGTTCTCGGTTTCGCTCGATGCTGAGCCGGGCACATCGATCGAGGGGATGAGTAAGATCGCGAACGAAGTCGATGATCTCCTCCGCAAAAATAAAGAAATTCGTCAGACGGTGATGTTCGTCGGTTCGGGACAAACCCTCGAGTCGAACAAAGCCAGCTTTTTCGTGACGATGATTCCGTTTGACCAACGAAAGAATCTCACGACGACCGACTTCAAAGCCAAGATTCGTGAACAGCTGAAGCCGTATGCTCAGTATCGTCCGATCGTCAAAGACATCGATAACGTCGGCGGGGGTCAGCGTCCGTTCACGATGAATATCAATGGTTCTGATCTGGCCGTCGTCCAAAAAGAAGCGCAAAAAGTTTTCGAATGGTTGAAAACGAATCCGGCTCTTCTCGACGTCGATATCTCGTATCGCCCAGGTAAGCCTGAGTTCCAGGTTGTCCCAGATAAAGCGAAAACTGAGCTTCTCGGAATTGCGACCACGATCATGGGGAACGAGCTTCGCACGCAGATCGAAGGTCAAAAGGCCGCGGTCTTCCGTGAAAAGGGCGAAGAGTACGACATTCGTGTTCGCATGAAGCCTGATCAGCGCGACCTGAAAGCGGCGTTCAATGACGTCTACGTGCCGAACGTGAACCAGCGGATGGTTCGTCTTCGTGACGTCGCAAAAGGCGTCGAAGCCGAAGGTCCCGCATCGATCACGCGCCAAGATCGTTCGCGCTACATTAAGATCGAAGCTGATATCAACCCGAAAGGGCCTGGTATGAGCGCGGTCATGCAGGAGATCAACGACCGTCTCACGAAAGGCGAGAACAAGCTGCCTGAGGGCCTCACGTACAAATTCGTAGGACAAGCGGAGAGCTTCCAGGAACTCATCCAGTCGATCATCATCGCGATGTCGTTGGGTATCTTGTTCATCTACTTGGTTCTCGCGTCGCTCTACGAGTCGTTTGTGACTCCGTTCACGATCCTTCTCGTTCTTCCGCTTGCGGCATGTGGGGCCTTCTTCGCTCTTTTGATCGGGCAAGAGTCGCTCAACATCTTCT
>CAJYIL010000034.1 GCA_913774795.1 Pseudobdellovibrionaceae bacterium | reverse complement strand
AAGCGCTGATCCCTCTGAGAAAGTTCATGTTCAACCAAACGCGTGATTCCGATCTCGCGTTGTTCGTGAAGCTCTCGAAGATGGAGCAACCGAAAACGCGCGCGGATGTTCCGACAATGACTCTTGTTCCGGCTTTCGTAATTTCGGAACTAAAAACCGCATTCCAAATCGGCTTCATCATCTATCTTCCGTTCTTGGTCATCGACATGGTCGTCTCGGCGGTTTTGATGGCGATGGGGATGATGATGCTTCCGCCGGTCGTGATTTCTCTTCCGTTCAAGATCATGCTCTTCGTTCTCGTCGACGGATGGAGCTTGTTGATCGGGTCGATGGTTCAATCGTTCGGAACGAACTAACAGGAGCGCGCTCAGATGACTGAAGAACTGATCATGAAGCTCGGGCAAGACACGTTAAGAACTACTGCGATGTTGTCGGCTCCGCTCTTGGGCGCAGCCCTCGTCACGGGCCTTGTCGTCAGCATCTTGCAAGCAATCACGCAAATTAACGAGCAGACGCTCACGTTCATCCCGAAGATGATCGTCATCGGTGTCGTGATGCTGCTAGCGGGGCCGTGGATGCTCGACATCCTTCAGCACTTCACGGTGGGCCTCTTCGAAAACATGGCTGTCTTCGTTCGCGAATAAGCGAGGAATCTGTCGATGCCGCATCTCATGTTCAACGAAACCGAAATCCTCGCATTTGCCCTCGTGCTTTTGCGAGTCTCGGCGTTTCTCGTGACATGGCCGGTGTTCAGCGTTTACCAAGTTCCGCAGCCGCTGAAGATTCTTCTCAGCATCTGCATTTCCTTCTGCCTGTTCTCGACGATCGATCGCGGAAGTCTCACGGCCCAAGGTCTAGGTCAGGAGATCGCGTGGCTTGCGGGCAAAGAGGTTCTCGTTGGAGTGATCCTCGGATTTTTGACACGACTTTTCTTTTTCGCCATTTCTTGTGGCGGTAGTTTGATCGCAACGAGCGCAGGATTAGCGAACGCGCAGCTCTTTAACCCGGCGATGGGAACACAAACAACCACGGTCGAAACGTTCTATGTATCGATTGCGACACTGGTTTTCTTAGGACTCAACGGTCACCACTTCTTCCTCACGGGACTCGCGCAATCTTTCGACGCGATTCCGCTCCAGGCTGGCATCGACATTGCTGTGTTTAAAGATAGCGGGATGCTGGTCCAGACGGTGGTCGAGGCCGGAATCAAGATCTCTGCTCCGGTGATGGTCGCCATCTTCTTTATGAACGCGGCGATGGGAATTATCGGCAGGGCGATCCCGCAGATCAATGTTCTGGTGACAGGACAAGCCGTCAACTTCATGACGGCGATGATCGTGATGATTGTCGCTTTACCCGCGATGATCTTCGAGTTCGACCACCAGATCATGTCCTTCACGGAACTTGTGTTTAAGTTCATGAAGGCCATGTAGGGCAGACACGAAGTCTGCCCGTAAGTCTAGGAAGGACTTAAGTGGCAGACGACGGTGAAGAGAGAACCGAAGAACCGACGCAAACGCGTCGTGATGACTTCCGAAAGCGCGGACAAGTCGCAATGACCAAGGAGTTGAGCTCAGTGCTCATGCTCTTCGGTTCGGCGCTCGTGCTTTGGTTCCTTGGCCGCTTCTTTCTGCAAAGCATGTCCGAGATCGTGACGGAGTCGATCGGGCCCTTCCTGGTCGCGGCCGCTCGCGAAGGCGATTACAAACCCGCCGTTCTTTTCGTTCTCAAAAAAGCGTCGCTCGTTCTCGCTCCGCTCTTCGGAATGCTCTTCGTGACTTCGATTGCGTCGACGGTTCTCCAAGTCGGTTTATTGAACAACGAAGAGGCGATGAACTGGTCCCTCGACAAGTTGAATCCGGTCGAGGGCATGAAGCGCCTCTTCTCGCTCAAGTCTTTGGTCGAAGGCTTCAAGTCGCTTTTAAAACTCGCGGTCGTCGGTTGCGTCGTCTACGTCATGGTGAAAGACCAGGTCGTCAAGATCCCGTCGATGTCTTCGCTTTCGATCTCTCAGCTCATGATGTTTTGCGGAGATTTACTCATCCGCCTCATGGGTGCGGTCGGAACCTTCCTCGCGGTCGTTGCGGCAGCGGATTACTTCTTCCAGCGCTGGACGCTCGAGAAGCAAATGCGCATGACGAAGCAAGAGATCAAGGAAGAGCACAAGTCTCGAGAAGGTGATCCGATGATCAAGGCGCGCATCCGTCGCATCCAGCGCGAGACGGCGAATAAGCGCATGATGGCGGATGTCCCGAAAGCCGATGTCATCATCACGAACCCGACGCACATTGCTTGCGCGATTCAGTACGATCCGAAAACGATGGCGGCTCCGGTGTTGATCGCCAAAGGGGCCGATGCGATCGCGGAAAAGATCAAGGAGATCGCTCGCGAAAGCAATATCCCGATCATGGAAAACAAGCCGCTGGCGCGCGCGATGTTTAAGTCCATGAAGATCGGCCAAGTCATTCCGCGCGAACTCTTCAAAGCGATCGCCGAAGTTCTCTCATACGTTTACAAGCTCAAAAGAAGGACACGACTCTAAATGGAACAGGCCTTCCAATTTCTCAAGCGATTTGAGAAATACACAAAGAACGTAGATCTCATCATGGCCTTCGC
>CAJYIL010000033.1 GCA_913774795.1 Pseudobdellovibrionaceae bacterium | reverse complement strand
CTGGAGTTCAGACGTGTGCTCTTCCGATCTCGCGTCTCGGCATCGGTCCACGTTAAACACTGGCGCACGCGCGATTCGTCGTCTTCTAGGTACTTCACATCGATCGCGCGCCGACGATCGAAAAGCTGCTGCTCAAGCGGTGTAAATTGCAAATACCGCATCGATCGGCACTGGTTGAAATTACGATCGCACATCCGCGCAAGTGCGAGCTTCTCGGCGACTCCAACCGGAGAATCGGTCGCGAGAATCGCAGCCGTTCGGTCGGCATAAAACGCCGAGTCGAGCCAACTCACCATCGCCTTGTATTCGCTAGGAGAAAGAAGCGTCGTGAGCTGAGTCGCGCCCGGCCGCGAGAACCGATCGTTGATGTCGAGATTACCGATCCGAGTCTCCATTGCGTAAACGTCGGCGGAATCGAAGTCCGAGATCACCCGCTCCGGCAATTCCTCGGCGGAGACGCCTGATCTCAAAGTGCCTAAGACGACGCCGCGATTGGCGCCTTTTGAGACTTCGTAATAGAACGGATTTTCGATTGGCGCCCGCGAATGCGCGCACGCCGTGAGAACTAAACTCAAAAGTAAGAACGCACGCATGGGGCGATTCAAGAACGAGACGACCGAAAAAGCAAAACCTTACTTCGCGGTCATCAGAGAGCGCATCTCCCCGGCCGCCTCAGGGTTTTCAGCGGCCGCTTGCGCGCCAATTTCGGCGATCGCCTGGCGCGTGGCTTTTGAGACCATATTCTGCCCCCACACTTTGTTCGCGATTTGCATCGCGTGATCCGGCGTGCATCCGGCATAAGCCAAAAGAGCCGCAAAGACCGAAGGGCCGCGGTGTTTTTGGCCATCGCATCCCATCGCGATGAAGTTCTCATCACGAGCGCATTTTAAGAAATTTTGCGGAGAGCGATCGAAAACCCCGTCGAGGCGAGTCGCGAATTCTTTCGCAATCGACGGCGAGCGCAGCCACGGGCGCGGCAGCGGACGATAGTTGAAAGCCGCTTTCGCATCGTCGTTTCCGGTGTTGAAGTACCACGTACACGATTTGTTGTCGGTCACACCGTATTGTTTTGCGAGCGACTGAACGTAGCGATAATCCGAGGACCCGACCGCAAGGCCTGCGAGAGTCAATTTGCCGAACTGGTAAACGTGCGCGCGTTTAAGATAGGGAATGTTGTTACCGCGCTCGTATTGCTCGATTTTTGCGGGATCACAAAAACGAGGCTCAGTCGCCGCGCCGGCGAAGATCGATACAAAAGTAAGCATGAGCGCGCTGATGTACGAAACCATCGGTGAGTTTCCTCCATGGAACTGATCAGGTTGTGCGGTTTGATCAGTTCAACAGAGGCGCGGCAGAGGCCGATAGTCCGGCCCGAATTAGGTCTAGCGAACTCTAGAAAGAAGTCCCCGGCAAAATCTGCCGAATCAATCCCATTCGTCGCAGACGACGCGGCCAACATCTTCGCGGCAGTTCAGACCGCAGTAGATTTTTCCGTAAGACGCCAGACACGAGTGCCGCGGATTCGAAGCGCAGCGAATGTTCCCGTAAGACTCTTTGCATCCATAACCGCAAACTCGGCGACCGTAAGACTCAAGACACTGCTGTTGCGGTTGAGAAGGAGCCGTTGGGTTAATGATCAC
>CAJYIL010000032.1 GCA_913774795.1 Pseudobdellovibrionaceae bacterium | reverse complement strand
ATCGAGCGCTTTGTCTTGAGAGATCGTGCCCGCAAGGTAAGGTCTGAGCGCCTTGTTATTCACGTCTTCAAACGCAGGACGCATGACAAAGAACGTGAGGAAGAGCGCTAAGCCGACGAGAAGCTGGTTCGGCGGCATTTGTGCGGTGCCGAGTGCTTGGCGCAAGAAGCTCAAAACGATGATGATGCGCGTGAAGCCCGTCATCATGATCAAGATCGCCGGTGCGAGAGTCAGCACCGTCATCATCAAGATGATCTTAACGGCGTTTACGACTTCGTTGGGATTTTCGGTTGTCTTAAAACCGAGATTCACGCTCGGAAGCGTGACTTGCGCATGTGCGCCGGTCGCTGCCGCCGTGATTGCAAGACCTGCAAAGAGCGCGAGCAGTTTCGAGTGGGTCTTCAGAAAGTTCACTTAAGCCAAATCCTTTGCTTAAAGATTCCGGAGGTTCTTCAGACGAGACGAAACGGTGTCACGAACTTGATCTAGACCTTGCATGACGAGGGGTTCTTCTTCGTCTTCCATAAAGTCTTCCATCGTGTGGTTGAACTTCTGGGGCAGATCGGCCGGAACTTCATCGTCGATCAAAGCGAGAGTCTTGAGCATCGTGATGTTGTGATCGGTCACACCGAGGAGAAGTGTTTCTCCTGCGACCTGTACGATCATGAGGTTCTTTTTCGGGCCCAAGTGATGATTTGTGAGAACGTTGATACGAGTTTTGTTTGCCGCTTTGCCTTGACGACGAGCGAGCTTCTTCAAGCCGAAGGCCGTTGCACCGAGGAGCACGGCCGCTACACCAAGAGTCATGAGAACGCGAAACATCGGGTTCGACTCTGACTTCTTTTCTTTAGAAGCCGTCGCGAGAACCGGAATTTCGTTCTCCGGGAGTTTGTTTGTGTCGAGTTTCTTCGCTGACTCGCCTGCGTTCTTGGCGTCAGCCGCGACATCACCGTTAAGAGCAAGAGCTTCTGAGGACTTCGCATTCGCCAGAGCGGCCGCGATTTCGTCATTCGAGCCCGCTTTCGCGCTGGCCGCTTTGACGGCCGCTGCCGCCACTGTCGTAGCAGCATTTGCCGCACCTGCCACGAGTTTCGCTGGCATTGCGTCGCTCGCTGATTCGGCGTTGACCGCAATCTTGTTCACTTCATCTGAGACTTTTTCGGAGAACGATTTCGCGTCTTGCGCATCGCCCGTCACTTCAAAAGTCAAAGCTCCTGCGGCTTGCTTTACGCGAACGCGGTTCACGAACGACTTTGCTGTGAAACCTGGCTTCACGGTAAAGCGCGTGCGCACCGTCGTTGCATCGAACTGAGTCGCGTAGACCGACTTAAACGCACGGTCTTCGACCTTAATGAGGCTCTTGCCTTTATTGAGGAAGGCGCCGGCGACGTCGACCTGGATCGAATCTTTGAAATACCGAACGTTGACGTCAGACCCATTCCAGGCCGAGTTGGTCTGGAGTTCCGCCGTGAAAATGTCTCCGTCGCGAAACGCACGAACTTTCTCGACCGCGACCGGAGCGTCTTCGGCATAAGCGATATCGACGACAGCCGTTCCAAGGAGTGCAACGAACGGCAATGTACGTAGAACTGTGCGAGCGAATTTCATCATTTTCAAAAGGTCGTCCTTACTTCAATTGTTCAACGCGTTCAGCGGGCGAGATGATGTCCGTGAGACGAACACCGAACTTCTCGTTCACCACCACGGCTTCGCCGCGTGCCACGAGTTTATCGTTCACATGAACTTCCATCGGTTCACCGGCGAGTTTCGAGAGCTCGATGACCGAACCTTGCCCGAGATTTAAAAGATCGCTCACGAGCATTTTGGTGCGACCGAGTTCGACCGTGACCCGAAGCGGGATGTCGAGAATCAGGTCGAGATTGCGCTCGCGCTTTTGCGTTTGGCCTTGGTTTGCGTTTGAACCCGCCTCGTCCGCGCCTTCTAAAAGACTGGCGATATTGTTTCTATCGTCTGCCATGGGTTACTCCTTCACGATCTTTCTGTTCACTTGGATCGCGACCGATCCATGGTTGATTCCGTAAAAACCTTTGAATTTGCGAGATCCTTCGACCTGAACGTCAAACTCGCCGTTTGCGTCTTGATCGAGAGAAATCACGTCACCTGGTTTCAGGTTCATGAGTTCTTGGAGCGTGATCTCCGTTGTTCCGAGATCGACTTTGATGTCGACTTCAGTTTCAACGAGCTGTTCCTGAATGATGCTGGCCCAGAGCGTTTTGTCGGTCTGATCCGATTCCACCTGGAAGCCCGATGAGAGCTTTTGTTTGATCGGTTCGATTGTCGAATAAGGAATGACGAGAGTGATCGTACCGTTCGCGTTCTCGAGCTCGACGTCAAATGTCGATGCGATGACGACGTCCGTTGGAGGAACGATACCGACGAACTGAGGATTCACCTCTGTTCGTACAAACGAGCAGTCGATTTTTTCGACGCTGAGCCAAGCTTGTTCAAGGTCTTCAATCGCGAGCTCAACGACTTTCTTGACGATCGAAAGTTCGATCGGCGTAAAGTCTTTACCTTCGATCTTTGTATAAGGACGATCATCTCCGCCGAAGAACGAATCGACGAGCGCATAAGCGAGTTTCGATTCGATGACGAGCAGAGCCGAACCGCGGAGAGCGTTGAAGCGAAGAACGCTCATGCAGGTTGGCATCGGGAGCGTGTTGATGAACTCACCGAACTTTAAGAAATCTGTCGATGCGTGGTTGAGAGCGGCAATTTTACGGAGGGCGCTCGAAAGAGAAACGCGGAACGAACGCATGAATTTTTCGTAAATGACATCCAGCTGAGGAAGGCGACCCCGGATGATTCGGTCTTGGCTCGTGAGGTCGTACGTAACGACGACACGCTCGTCACCACCGGCCGGCTTCTCCCCGCCTTCGGCCGCGAGTTCCCCTTCGGAAACCGCCGCCAAGAGTGCATCTACTTCGCTTTGCGATAAGACCTGATTCATCCTTGAATCCCTACTTAGTTAAACAAGAACTCAGTGAAGAGAACGCGCTTGATCTTGCCGGTCGTCAGGAATGAGTTCACCGTGTCGCGAATCTCATCGCGCAAGAACTCTTTGCCTTCGGGCGACGAGAGCTGCGCATACGTCTTGCTCGATAGCAAGATGATGATGATGTCGCGAATCTGCGGTTTGCGCTTTTCGATCTCTTCAGCGATTTTGCCGCCTTCGAGTTCGAGATCCATATTCACTTTCAAAAGTTTGTTTCCGCGATTGCCCGAGAGGTTCACGAGAAAGGTTTCCATCGGAATCGTTTTGCCGATGTAGTCTTGCGCTTCTTCGCTATGACCAGCGCCGTGTTCGCTTTTGGCTTCTCCGTGTTCGCCGCCTTTGGCTTCACCGTGCTCAGCCGTGCCGCCGTGCTCGCCGTCTTTCGCAAGTCCGTTTGCGGCCTTCTCGAGAGCCGTCGCATTTTGTTGGTCGTGCTTGCGTCCCGCGTAGACCATGAAGCCCACGCCGCCGACAACCGCCATGTTCAAGACAACGAGTGCGTAAAGGAGGATCGGTTTTCCGCCCTTCGCGTCTTTTTCGCCATGTGCTTCTGCCGCCGGTGCTGCTGCTTCTTTCTCTGCCACTGCCTGCTCCCTAAATCAGAGACTCTTTTGACTCTCTGTCAGATAGAGCAACGCCAGTGCCAACACGACCTTCGTCACCGAATACGATTCTAACTTGTTGATGTGACGTGCGCCGACTGTGCACGTGACGTGATTACGTCGCGCAAACGATGACAACGCGGTCAGCGATTTGACTGGACCTTGGGTGGGGAAGCGAGTCGCGACGGTGTCGACGCTCGGACGCAACAGAGCGTTTGATGTTCGTCATGAGCGTGGCCTGGGCTTCTTTTTCTTCGCAGAGGCCGAGCGCTCTCAATTAGGGTCGAGGTAAGGCGTGGATGAGATTGTGTCGAGTCTTCGAGGGATCGCGTTTCTGCGGATGATCTCGCCGCAAGAAAACTTCCGCGTCGCGATTTGGCTTCAAGGCAGCTTTGCTATCAGCAGGAGGTCCTCTCCGTGTTTTCAAGCGACGCTGGATTCAGTCGCTCAATTCAGTTCGGAAACAAAGAGAACATCAGTCCGAGAGGCCGAATTTACAAAATAGATTAAATCCAAGATCCCAAATACCATCGCTCACATCATATATAAACTATTTTTATTTATCTCGAATGAGTTTGGATTCACAAAAATTTCGTTGCGTCTTGGCAAATTATAATTGTTTAATTGTCGACTCTTCGCTATATTCCTCTCGGTGAAATCACGCGCGAAACAAACTCGATTCGACGGATTCGCAGATCGAAATCAGCGAGGATTTGGTGGTTCACTCTCTCGCCTTCGTAGACAGCGCGTCGCTCGACC
>CAJYIL010000031.1 GCA_913774795.1 Pseudobdellovibrionaceae bacterium | reverse complement strand
CAAGCTCGGCCTTCTTCTCTTCGAGTTGAGCGAGAGACAGATGGCCGAGTGACTTGATGCCTAATTGGGTCGCGACCGTTTCGGTTTCGTTTCGGCGAGTCGCGTAGTTTCGGGTGCCGTGCGCATCTTTCAGACTGTGCGTAAGACCCGAGTGCAAAATCGCGAACTCCGCGTTCTCTGGCACAGTGACCTTTTGGTAACTCATGTCGGAGAAGTCGATGTAGAGCGCCGATTTCGTGTCGTCGTTCAAAAGGCTGATGGTCATTTGATCGAGAAGGCCTGTGCGAGCACCGACAAAGTGTTCGACCCGCTGACCGAGCTTCGCGATCTCGAAATCAGAAAGCTTGAGATCAAAGGCGCCGCGAAGGGCTTTGAGAAGCGAGGTGACAAGAGCGGCACTCGACGAGATGCCGGCACCTTGCGGGATATTCGAGGTAATCTCGGCGTCGAAGCCGCGAATCTTAAAGCCGTCCTGGCGCAAGATCGCGGTCGCACCTTGAATGTAATCGCCCCACACGTTTTGCGCCGATTCTTCTCCTAAAGAATAACTGAAGTCGGCATCGGCACTCGTCACGTGAACCGTTGAATCGAGTCGAGGATAAACCGTGGTCGTCGTTTTCACCGGGAGAAGTGAGGCCAGTGTCAGACCGCCATTGTAATCCGTGTGGCTCCCGCTCGTGCTCACTCGCGCGTGCGCGACGCCCCTATTTTTCGTTCGCGGCTCGATCGTCACGGGTGCACCCTCGCGAGGCCAACGAATCAAAACATTTCTTAAGACCGGCCGCCCGTCTTCGAGAGGAAGATGGAGCGACTCTAACGTTTTTGGCTCCGGGCTCTCGTTGATGAGATCGACTTCGCCTCGCAAGATGGCGTTTCCGAAGAAGACTTGCCCGGTCACGTTGAGTTCGCGCAAATCTTTGAGACTCGCCTCTCCGAGCGATCGTTGCGCCGATTGCACATCTTGATAAAACTTGTTGTTTGTCGCCGGATCAAGAAGTTGAAGCTTGAGTGGCGGTGTTCGGCCGATCTGTTCAAGCCTGTAGTCCGCGTTCACCCGAAAGCGATCGGAGTGAAACTGCATGATGTAGTCGAAAGCCGATTTGATCGGGGAGAAGAACGACACTCGTTTGTCAGTCGGAATATTCACAACCGCGACAAGTGCTTCGCCCTTTGTTTTTCGATAGTAACGGTCGAGATTCATGATCACAGAACCAACCGTGCCCTCGAGCTGAAGATACTTGCGAGTGACGCCGTCTGTGTCGACTTGCTCTTTCCAGTTCGGAATGAGATCGGGACTCATGATCCGAAGGAGTTCGTTCTCCGGGATGCCTTTAAGCTTTTTATTGAGTAAGTCGAAGTGAAAGAGAGTCAGGTTTGTGCTCGCAAAGCCGGGTGTCGCCTCAAACTCGGCGAGCTGACCATTGGCTTTGGCTTCAGCGGTCTCAAGAACTTTGAGGTAAGTTTCTCCGGTTTGTGTGTCGACGACGAGGCACAAGATGCCGCCCTTGGTATCGCTCGGAGTCTTTGTCGTCGTCACGAGCACAATCGGCTTTTCGGTTTTGATCATCCAATCGATGATCGCGGCATCGGGCATGCTGTTGAGATCTTCGCCGTTTGCGATTACGCCGATCAAAGCGTGGTCGTCCGCTTTCGGGAGACGCTCGTTCGGATAAACGGCATCCAAGATGGCATCGACACCGAAGAGACCATGTCCCGCGGGCGCTTTTCGGTTGAGCGAGAGTTCGCCTTCGGAGTCGATCGTCGGCACATGTGATTGGAAGACGCCGCGAAATCTCGCCAAGCCCGGCGTCGTCGCGAAAACTTCGTCGTAGGTTTTAGAAGGATCGATGAGTGACGGTTTCGACCAGATCTCCTCGAGTCGGGATTTGGTTTCGGGCCCGACAATGTCTTGGAGAATGAGTTCGGCGAACGCCTTGGTTTGAGCGATCTTGTAAGCGCGTAGAAGAAGCAGCTCGACGAGAGTGATCTTCACTTTTTGCGATGAATCACGAGGGTGGTCGATTTCGACGAGAAGATCTGTTCCCTTTGCGCCGAGTTGTGCTTTCGGGTTCGGAGCCGCACGCGAGATCGTCGTACCGGTACCGGCTTGAAGTTTACGAATCATGAGACGAGCGCGACTCGCGTAAGACCCGTCGAAGGATTTGACGAGTTCGTCATAGTCGACCGCGGGATTTTTCGCTTCGATCTCGGGAGGCAGCTCGCCGGAACCAAGTGGGTAAGCCACACGATGCGCGTCAGCGGCCGGCGCCAGCCGGGGCGGCTCACTGACAGATTTCAGCGAGCGGTGTTTCTCGAGGAGGGATGAGAAATAAAGGAAGTTGGTCGTGTCGAAACCCAACGTCTTGAGATCTATTTTTTCGCTCATGCGGGCTCTCCTCTCGGTCCCGAGAAAATGCCAGCTTCTGGTTCGAAAGTCTCGGAGGTTCTTCTGGCGACGCGCGGGCGAAATTACTTCGCAGAGGCCGCCGGTGCGTTTGTTGCCGCTTGTTCTTTCACGGCGGCCGATGCCGGTGACTCAGGGAGCTTCGCGCGTTTCGCGATCGCACTCTGACGATTCAAGCAGCGAACCGCCGCCGCGTCAGACGTCGCAGCGAAAAGCTTCGTCGAAAGAAACTCGTAAGCTTTCTTGCAGGCACGAGATGGATTATTTTTGATGAGCTCGGGCCGCGTCACAAACGCCGCGAACACTTCGGCGAATTGCTCGTGCGAATTATCGTCGGCGTAGGTCGAAACCAAACAATAGTTTTTCGGGCCCATGTGGTTCACGTAATCGATGTAAGTGCTATCTTCGGGATTCGGATTTCCGGTCGAGTCACTGTTGCCGATCAAGTGACCGAGTTCGTGAGCAAGTTGGGCCACGTTCTCGCCGTAATTCTTCGGGCCATTGCGGTTGATGATCGCGTGAGTGGGATCTTGACGGGAGTTTCCGATCTTCGTCTGGAAATTGTAAGTGTAGAGAACCTGACGAACCGCGCGCGAGAGCGGTCGATTGTCGTTCATCGTCTCGATCCACTTGAGCGTCGTTCCCAGAGTCTGAATTTCTGCGGGACGCGCGTTCTCGACCGCGAGGTTGAAGCGTTTGATGACCGCTTCAGCGTCGGCGACTTTCAGGCGGGGGAGACAGCCCTTGGCGGCCAAGGGGTCGGCTTTCACCGAAATCGCGCCGGCGCTCTGAGAGACCAACAAAAGGGCCAAAACTGTTTTAACGATCTGCAACGGCATGTTTTTCATGTCGACTCCCGAGTGCCTCGCGGCTTGATCACCCAAGGTTGCGAAACTAGGGCCGAGCGCCAATTCGAAACCCCTGCGAAAGTGTCGCCGAAATCGTGCAAAACCTGCAAGGTGAGGCTCAAATACGCGCCTTTTGACGGGCGAAAATTTGCGGTTTCTCCTGGGGCGGGCGATAAAAAACGGATGCGCTTCGCACTGGCACTCATTCTATCGTTTTTGACGTCTGCCGCGGGAGCTCAAGCTCCTCAGGGCCCCGTCAATGTGTCGACCTATTCGACAGTGGACGAAAAGCTCGAGGCGGTGATGAGCTTCGTTTTTAAAAACGAGGCGCGCCGGTACGGTTGGCCCGCGAACTATCAGTCGCTCTGGTGCCCGACAAACATCTTTAATTTATTGAAGCGTTTAGACCAAGCACGCGTTGATCTCTCCGATGCACGCGTTTGGTACATCCTGCCGAACGCCGACGGCCGCGAAGGCATCATTCGACCACGCGTGGCTCGTCCGGCTGACGACGGCAAACCTGTCCGCGAATGGAGCTTCCATGTCGTTCTCGAAATCGACGGTCGGATTCTTGATCTCGATTTCACGTCGCGGCCTGACGTCGTGTCGGCGCTTTCGTACGCCGGGGCGATGTGGGAAAAAGGCCCGATGGCGGTCGGAAAAGCTGGCGCCCCACTCTACGTGCGTCAGATCCCGGCCCGTACGTATCTCACTCAGTACAAAAACAACTGGTCGTACTTCGAATCCGGTGCCAACGGACGTTATCCAGCCGTCGAAATGTCTGAGGTCCTCAACGATCTGGTAGCCCGCTGAGTCAGGGCTTTTGGCCAGTCGTATTAAAGTCTGAAATCTTTAAGGATTTCGTGACAACGCATCGGCTTCAATTACACTTTTCCAGGTAAACGTCATTAGATGACCATCAGGAGAGAAGTGAAATGACTTTGAAGATGCAAGCCTTGGTACTCGGCACAGTTGCTGTCGTCGGCCTCATGGGCTGTGAGAAAAAAGCGAAACTCGATTCAGACCAAGAGAAAGCCAGCTACGCGATCGGCCAACA
>CAJYIL010000030.1 GCA_913774795.1 Pseudobdellovibrionaceae bacterium | reverse complement strand
GTCGACGAGATGGCGAGCGAAGTCACCGAGGTAACCGGGAATGACGTCGACTTTGCCAGCGCGGTAGAGTTTCCGGAGGTTGCCGCCTAAGAAAGTGGCCTTGAGACGGAATTTGTTGTCGGGTGTCGCGACGCCTTTTGCGAGAGACGCCTCAGAGATGCCGTTGACTAAGACGGTGACGTCGAAGCCTTTTTGCATCTCGTGAGCGCGCTGAATGAGCGCCGTCATGCCCGCAGGGCTCGCACCCGCAGCGATGGGGAAGAACACTTTCGCACCGTCAGGGATGACTTCGACGGCTTTCATTGCCGGCGAATCCTTCGGAAGAACTAAGCCGTGAACGATATCTTCGTAGGGTTGTTGGGGTTCGGGCGGGAGAATCTCTTCGGTTTTCTTAGTTTTGAATGTTTCGACTCCTGCGGTGCCATGAACGAACGCGACCATTGCGCTGTGGCGCTCGTTGGCCGCGTGTGCGAGACGACGCGCGATCTCGGTATGCGCGATCGAGCGCGAAACGCCGAGTTCGCTGAACAGCATGCGGCGTTCGCGATCCGTAGCATCTTTAGCCGTGCGACCTAATTCGATCGACGATGACCAGGCGATGCAGTTATCGCTCTTGCAAGGAGCGCGTTCAGCGGGATTCTTGAGGTAGTATTCGACGTTCGCGGCTTCTTTCGCATCGAGAGCGACGAGGTGGCCGAAAGCGGTAAAGTGAGTTGCGGGATCAACCGGCGACCAACGGTACCAATCGGTCGCGCCCTCTTTCGTCGGTTTGCCCCAGCGATAAACGCCGTCGTAACTTCCCGGCTCAGAACCCGTGCGAACCGTTCCGAAGACGTACTCATTCTCGACTTCTTTTTGAATTTCAAGAGCCAACGTTCGCACGCCACCGGGAAGTTCGTTCGCGATGTTAAACGTCTTTAAGTAGGCGGCGACTTGGGACGGATTTGTGACATCGACTGCGACGACAAGGCGTTTTGTTTTTTTCTGATCTGGACCGACTTCGACGACGCGCCAAGGGAGGTTGAAATCGCTTGCGAATTTGGCGAGCGCGTTTGCCATCGCCTGCGCCGATGGGTCTTTTGAAATCGCCGCCGCTGCTCGAATAACGTCTTGCTGCTCGCGCGAGCGAAGGGTTCGAGCGCTTTCTCGTTTAAAAACGTCGAGGCATTGGTTGGCTGCAAATGCGTTCGAACCCAGTGCGAGAACGATGGCGAATTTCAAAAGTGTTTTCATACGGGCGCAAGCGAGAGCAAAGGCGAGGCCCATTGAGATCTGTTGAGGCGAGTTTGATCACCTAGACCCTGTCGCGAGTGCTGGATTGTCAAAACGTTAGACGCCCGACACAATTTTTAGAAAAGCCAAACACTTACGTGCTCATTCGTTCAGGAGAACACCTAGCGCACGCGAGGATCTCCCACCCATGGAAGGGTAGCTTCAGTACGGTGAAGCTTGCGTTGTCTCTTCTCATCGCGATCACGTTTTCGTCGCCGGCACTCGCAGCTTGGTCGCAAACGTGCGGGCAAGGTGCCGCAAATCATCTTCCTTATCGGTGGTGCATTGACGAGCCGGTCGGGAGCTCCCGACATCATCTCATCTACTACTTTCACGGCTATTCAGGATCAGAGAAAAGCTGGCAGAAAAACTCAGACGCTCGAGACCTCGAAGGCCTCGCGCGCACAGCTGACATCGCCGTTGTCTCGATTTCGTTTGGTGAGGCATGGCTTCTGACGAAAGT
This sequence comes from Pseudobdellovibrionaceae bacterium, assembly GCA_913774795.1. Classification (GTDB taxonomy): domain Bacteria; phylum Bdellovibrionota; class Bdellovibrionia; order Bdellovibrionales; family JAMPXM01; genus CAJYOV01. The sequence continues at coordinate 2,772 of CAJYIL010000030.1, read as the reverse complement.
CTCTCATTCGGGAAAAATCTCTCGTCTGTTACCTCTCATGATCAATGACGTCATGCCGGCAGTCGAAAAGCAAATCGGCGTCTCGAGCCCGATCCGCGATTTGCGAGGAGACTCAATGGGCGGCTACAACGTGAGTGCGCTAATCCTCGCGCGTCCCGATTTGTTTCGGAGAGTCGCCATCGTATGTCCTATGCTCAGTGGCCTCTCGCCTCGCTCGTCAGAAAAAGAAATCGATGCCTTCGTCGAGAAGACGGGTGCGAGACGGGAATGGATTCTCGAAGCTTTAGAGTGGCTGAAATGGGAATTTCCGACCGATCGCGAATGGCACGACGAGAATCCCCTGGAGGTGACACTCGTGCCGCAAATCAAATCTCTTCGCGTTCATGCTTCATGCGGTGACCAAGATGAGTACGGCTACCATGAGACCGCGCGCGCGATGCGTGATCGACTCAAAAGAGCCGGCGCATCTGTCGAATGGCAGTCGCTGAAGGGTCATCACTGCGTGAGTGACGGCGTTCGTCTCGCGCACTTCTTCACCGATCCGTAATCCTCCGCTCAATTCCGGCTGAGTGTCGAGAGTCTAAACACCTGAGATCGACTACGCGACTTACCCGGGACGGCATCTCGATTGCTCAAACTCAGCTCGCGAATGAAAACGGCGATCCTCTCACTCCTTCTTTTTGCGTCAAACGTGCAAGCCTCGCCGGTTTGTGCGGACCTGTTTGAAGCGAAGCCCGCGATCTCGCCGAAATCTCCGGAACAGACGCGACGCTCGGTTGAATCGATTTCGCGTCGGGCTGAGTTGCCGTTCTTCCTGAAAAAGTCTTCGCACGGAAATGTACCCGTGATCCTGATGAACGCCCGAACCATGCCGGCGCTCACTGACGTTCTCAATCAATCTGTCGGTATCCAGATTCTCCTGCAACCAGGTACACCTTATTCCGATCACGGTATGCTGCGGATCGGTGGTGTCAAATCTCACGGCGGCGAATTGAAGTCGGTGCAAATCGACTGGGGCCTGCCAGGTTGGCGCGGCGGAACTCCAGGTGCCTTCGATGAGATTCACACCACAGGTCTCGCGTGGAGAGATTTGAGGGCTCGTCTTGAGAGAAATGAAAGCCTCAACCGGTACACTCTTAAGACAGTCGAAGCGGTCTTCGTTCTAACGAAGAAAGAGCGCGAGGATCTTGAGTACTATCACCGCGTTCGCCGAGCCGCGATCTTTGCGCGCGGATTCGTCGACATAAACGGCGTCTTGCAACCGCAGATTCCCAATCGGATGGCCGCGTTCGAAGACTGTTTCATGTACTGCCGAGGCGTCGAACTTAAGTCTCACGCCGATCGTATCATCGATCATCTCCGAAGCTACGGCCCGTACGAAGTCGAATCGATCTTATCGTCGCCTGAAGCGAAAGAGTTTCTTGGGCGCGCACGTACGAAGATTATGCGAACGGATTGGTGGACCGAAAACGGGCTTCATCCTCAGCTCGTGGCGACACCCACGGAAGTAGCGAAGTTGAAAAGAATTTTGCCGGATCTCGTGAAAAACCAGGACGGCTCTGTTCGTGAGTCTGCGTTTGTTTTTGCGAATTGGCTCGTCGCACTCGAGGCCACACGTATCGCTCACCGTGTGTATTCGAAGCTTGGAATTACCGATAGCTACGGCATGGCCAACGAGATCGAAAATCCTCGCATCTCGGCAATTCTAATTTACGATTCGCCCGATCAGGCCCCTCGTTTCAGAGATGCGACTTACGTCACTCCCGGAAAAGAAGAGTACGCTGGCTGGGGCGACGGCAAAGGTGAGTCGATTCGTCCTTACCGGGATCAGTTCAAAGCCAACTGAGACACAAGAGTTCCATGTTGATCGGTCGATCAACATGATCGACTTTTCATTTCACTTTCAACACGAAACCTAAGCACGCACGAAAGATGTCGAGCCTTGTTCGGCGTTATCACTGATATCGAAGCGCTTGATCGCTGAACAAACGAGATTTCAACCGAGGAGAAATCAATGGTCATTTACGAAGAACTCAAAAAAGATCACCGCGAAGTCTTGGCTCTCTGCGACCGCTTGATCCAGTCGGCCGATGCAAGCTCCGAACAACGCAACGGCTTGATTGCGCAAATCCGCGACGCTCTCATCCCGCACTCGCGCGCTGAAGAAGCATTGTTCTACAATGCCATCCGCCAAGAGGCGGCTGATAAAGCTGAAATTGCTCACGCGTACACTGAGCACATGATGGCCGAAACACTTCTCCGTTCGCTCCAGGTTCAAGGCGTCGTTGACGTCGCGTGGAGAACGACAGCGACCAAACTCCGCGATGCACTCGCTCACCACATCCAGGAAGAAGAAACCGAAATGTTCGCGGAAGCACAGAAGGTTCTCTCAACTCAAGAAGCTGAGCAAATCGGCGCGGCGTTTGTTCAATTGAAGCCACACATCGAAGAGCAAGGTTTCATGGGAACTTCGATGGATTTGATCGCCAACCTTTTGCCGACTCGCTTTGCGGCGACTTTCAGAAAGCTCGGCGTTCAGAACGGCCAGCCTCAGTAAGCTTTTCAGGATTGTCGAGCGGCCGACGTCAGGTCGCTCGTAATCCGAATTGAGATCAAATAAGCGCGAGTTCATACGGCATCTCCTTTGCCCTTTGTGGTTAATCGGAGGATCGCTATGAAACTCGCGCTTTCGTTTTTGGCAGCCACTCTCTCAGTCGCAACCGCTTGGGCTCAAACGACGTCGTATGAACTTCAGAACGCCGATATCGAAAA